>CBDUAW010000072.1:0-8955 GCA_965365215.1 uncultured Eudoraea sp.
TCGAAAATCAACCCTCAGATCGTCGATCAGTGCGTAATTCCGAATGGATAAATGTGTGAGCACGGCTTTGAAGGTTTGATGCCGCAAAGATAAGAGAAAGGCCGTTACAAAGCTGCAGTCAGTAGGTGATTTGGTTCCAGGTACTGGCGTAAAAAGGTGCTACCCGGTTTAAGGTCTCCTTGAGCTGTACGATATCCACTTTCGGACCATCCGAAAATATATTCTGGATTTCCTCAGCCTTGGCATCGCCTGGATTTTTATCAGGATGATATTGAATAGCCTTCTTCCGGTAAGCCTTTTTGATTTCAGCTGCCGTTGCATTCTTGTCAATTCCCAATATTTCGTAAAAGTCTTGCTTCATCTTTGCTTCTTAGTTCCCTACTACCACTTTCGGATGCCGTATTATCCGATCTCCAAGGCTGTATCCTTTTTCAACCACATCAATAATTTTACCCTTCAGTTTTTTATTTGTTGCGGGAATCTGGGTAATAGCGTCGTGTACTTCTGCATCAAATGCATCACCTTGCTTAACCTCTATTTGTTGTAATCCTTTTGATTTGAGAGTCTCCCGTAGTTTATTGTAAATGAGCTCTACCCCCTTGAACATCTCTTTATCTTCCATCTTCGCCATTTCATTCAAAGCCCGCTCAAAATCATCCAGCACCGGCAAAAGTGAAACGATTACTTCTTGACCTGCAGTCTTGAAGAGATCCATTCGTTCCTTGGAGGTCCTTTTTTTATAATTTTCAAATTCGGCAAATAACCTTAAGAACTTATCTTTCTCTTTTGACAGTTCCCCGCGCAGTCTTTCCTCCTCAGATACTTCTTCCTCCGGAATACCGGAGTCCTTGCTGTCTTCCTGATTATCAATGGCCTTCTGATCCTCAGTGTAAAGTTCCTCTATTTCTTCGGCTTTATTTTTTTTACTCATTGATCTGCTGAATTAATATCGATTTAAAGATGGCAAAAGTACTGCCAATTCTTTAAAAATGTCAAAATGTCATTAAAAAAGATCAGATTGGGTGCGCTGCGGCTTTATGAAGCTGGGCTTTTAGATCTCCTGTACAAATTCTTTCTCTTCAGATACAACGGTAGCCTTTTGGTTTCCGGATGTTCCCTGCAATTCCATAAGGGCTGTGCAGATGTTTTGAAATTTGAAGGAAAAACCCATTTTCTCAATTTTGCGGGAACTCACCCTTTGGCTTGCGACAAGGATAGTACTCATTTCTCCCAGGATGGCTTTTAGAAGAAACTTGGGAATATTGGGCAGAAATAACGGTCTCTTTTGTTGTTGGGCAATTTCCTTTATCAATTTATTATTGGTCACAGGATTAGGGGCCACCCCGTTGTAAATCCCGCTAAGTTCATTTGAAACTATAAATAAAAACATTCGAGCAAGGTCGCGAATGTGAATCCAGGACTGCCATTGTTCCCCTGAACCAAATCCTGCTCCTACAAAATATTTTACGGGTTTTGTCATTTCCGGTAAGGCCCCACCTTCGTTAGACAATACAAGTCCTATCCTGACAATAGCAGGTTCCAATTGTAGCGTTCTGAATTTGTTGGCTTCCTGCTCCCAGGCTTTTACTACTTCACCCAGAAAATCAGTTGCCTCAATGCCTTGATCCTCCGTGTAAAAATTAGTGAGGGAATCAGGGTATATGCCTATGGCTGAAGCAGAAATAAAGGTTTTTATAGCACTGCTATCACATTGTTTCAGTCCACCATAAAGTGTTTGGAGGCTGTCTACCCTACTTTCTAAAATCAGTTTTTTATAAGAGGATGTCCATCTATTTGAAATACTGGCTCCGGCCAGATTTATAATTGCAGTAACACCATTAAAACATTGGGTATCGATCTCCCTCCTGGCTGGATTCCAATAAAACCCCCTGTAGTTATCTTCACTGGTGATCTTCTCCTTACTGGTGGTTAAATAATTTACGGGAATATCGTTTTGGTGACACAATTCAACCAGTGCCTGCCCTACCACACCCGTAGCTCCGGTAATCAATAACTTCATCTTCAACTTTTTGCAAAGATATTGGTTTACCGAGGGCTTGAAGCAGCTTTAATTTAGGTTTAACAGATTTGTTTAAGAATTGGGATAAATGATTTCCTTATTATGAACCCGTTGATCTTATATCCCTTTGGTTGCCCTGAGCATTTCTCTTTTCCCCGGAGGTCCTGGCAGTCGTTCCGTAGTAAATCCGGCTTTTTCCATGGCCCTCCTAACACTGCCTTTGGCCGAATAGGTCACAAGGATCCCACCATTTTTCAAGGCCGCAAACATTGCATTAAATATATCTTCTGTCCAAAGTTCGGGCTGTACCCTTGCCCCGAAGGCATCGAAATAGATCAGCGAATAGCGATTTACCTCCTTTACCTCCCTGAAATCCTTTAACTTTTTTTCGAGAGAAAATTGTTTTGTAATAACAACTTCCTGGTCCCATGGTACCCTGTGCATTTTGGCATACAGATCGCGATAGGTAGAAGCGCCTAAAACCTCCACAAAATTCAATCCTTTTAATTCCTTATCAGCTATGGGATATCGCTCAACCCCGGTATAGGTGATTTTAAGGCCTTTTTTTTCGGCTTCAATCAGGGAAATTAAGGCGTTGAGGCCTGTTCCGAATCCCATTTCCAATATCGCAATCTCTTTGCTATTTAGGTTGTACAAACCGTTCTCTATAAAAACGTGATATGCCTCTTGAATTGCCCCGTGCCTGGAATGGTACTGCTCCTGCCAATCCTCCAAATGAATAGTTGTGGAACCGTCTGCAGTGGTAATTATTTTCCTTTTCAACTACTGTGGGATTAAAACGCCTTCAGCTTCAAAACCATATGTTTTTTTGGGAGACACGATCTGTGCAATTTCTTCTGCGGTTGCACCACCATCTTCTGCGAAGTGTTTCTGGTCTTCAACACTCATCATATCAATAAAGGCCTTCCCGTCTATAATTACTTCCTGACCGGCAATGTCTTTGGGAACAAAAAATCCGTAATCCTTAAAACGGACCATTGCCTCCTGGCCATTCCCCAATTCTATCTTCATCCAACATCCCTTTGCCTGACAAACATCCGTTACCTTTCCCTTAAACTTTATGGACAAAGAGTCTACGTCTGAAGCCTCATTATAGACTTTTAAAATAGCCGGGCCTTGTAATGCCCCATCTGCGGAAATATTAGCACCAAAGGAGGCGAAATCCTGCTCTATGACCTTTGATTCCTCCTTTTTTGGTTGTTTTTCACCCTCTTTACAGCCAAAACAAAGTACTAATAATACAAGTAATATGTTAAAACTTTTCATTATTCTCAATATTTACGATTGTATGGCAAAACTGCTAATTTTTAGGCGAAAAAAGAAGTATCAACTTGGTATATTTGTATAAATTTAATAGTGCAAATCATTCTATATGGAGGCAACTGTAAAGCATGTTATTGTAGAGAAAGCCAAAAAGTCAAAGATTTCAGAGGTTGATTTTAACAATCTGGCATTTGGGGAAAACTTCACGGACCACATGTTTGTTTGTGATTATAAGAATGGCAAGTGGGAAACTCCCAAAATAATGCCATATCAACCCCTGATGATGGAACCTTCAGCCAGAGTATTCCATTACGGACAAGCTGTATTTGAAGGTATGAAGGCCTACAAGGATGATAATGGAGGAATTTGGATGTTCAGACCGGACGAAAATTTTAAACGAATCAACAGGTCGAGTACAAGGCTCGCCATGCCGGAATTCCCTGAAGAGTATTTTTTTGAAGGTCTGAGGACCCTCTTACAATTGGATCAGGAATGGATAAAACCAGGGGTTGGAAATTCTTTGTATATCCGGCCTTTTGTGATTGCCTCGCATCCCGGAATCATTGCTTCTCCCGCAGAGGAGTTTAAATTTATCGTGATCTGTTCCCCTGCTCAGTCCTATTACGGTGGGGAAGTCAGGGTTAAAATCGCCGAAAAATTCAGCCGGGCGGCTGACGGAGGATTTGGCTTTACAAAAGCGGCAGGAAATTATGCCGGGCAGTTTTATCCTACCAATCTTGCAAAAGAAGAAGGCTACCAACAAGTGGTATGGACAGATGCCAATACCCACGAGTATATTGAGGAAGCCGGAACCATGAATATTTTTATAAGGCTGGGGGACAAACTCATTACCTGCCCTACGAGCGACAGAATTCTGGACGGAGTTACCAGAAAAAGTGTGATTGCACTTGCAAAAGATCAAGGGATTGAAGTGGAGATACGGCCTATTAAGGTAGCTGAGTTGGTTGAAGGAGCCAGAAATGGGCAGTTAAAAGAAATGTTTGGAAGTGGTACTGCTGCTGTTATAAATCCCATAATGGGCTTTGGTTACAAAGGGGAGAAGTACGAATTACCAGTAATGAAAGACCCTTATGCCAAAAGGCTAAAAAATCAATTAATGGACATTCAATACAACAGGGCCGAAGATAAATACGGTTGGCGGTATAAGGTATTGTAATAGTTAATAAAAAGTAATAAAAAGGGCTCCGGTGACGGAGCCTTTTTTTATTTGTCCAATATGGTTTTAATATCGGGCTTGGTGTACTGGGGACCCTTCAAAACCTTCCCATCTTCCCGGTAAATGGGATTGCCGTCTTCACCAAGCTTACTCATGTTACTGCGCTGAATTTCCTCGAATACCTCTTCTATCTTATATTGCATTCCGTGTTCCAGGATAGTTCCGCATAGTATATACAGCATATCGCCCAAGGCATCAGCCACTTCCACTAAATCGTTGTTTTGAGCGGCTTCAAAATACTCCTTGTTTTCTTCATCCATAAGATTGAATCTCAATAGGTTCTTTTCATGACCAAGGTCTGCTCTGGGCGACTGAGAAACCCCCAGCCCGAATGAATTGTGAAACAGCTCTACCGCTTCAATTTTACTTTTCATTTTTCTTTTAAATTAGATTAGCTTTGCGTAAAAATAGGGATATGTTCAGCAGTGGACAAATGCTTTTTGCCGGTCTTTTCGTCTTGGGGTTTACCCTAGTTATGATCTTTGCTTATAGAAAGGATAAGGCACTCCATCAACGAAATTATAAGGGGGTGAAATGGGTAGGCGCGTTTTTTGTGACATTCATAATAATCCTATTTATCCTTAAATATTTACTCAAAAACTAGAATAAAATATTGCCTTTACCACAAAAATTAATGGGTTGACAACATTATCTGATGATTCTTCGTATAATATAAGAAAACACGTACTTTTGCGTTAATAGGATAAATAGACCCGACCAATGGCAACCTTTTTTGTAATCCTTTTTGTTCTTATTGCTGTTAATGCAGCGCTTTTGCTTTTCAGTGCTACTAATTCTGATTCAAAAGTGAATAAGGGGTCAGCATTTACTGATTCTGAAGCAGCCAAGATCTATCCTCTCGATTTAGATTCTTCCAAATACAAAAAAGCCATTTAGTTTTATACCTTTAGGGTATGAAACAGGTTTTACTTGTATTTCTCGGTGGAGGAATTGGGAGCTGTCTTCGCTATGTAATTAGTAAATCCCTTAACGAAACCTTCGCAAATTTTTTCCTGGGTACCTTTCTTGTCAATATAACAGGCTGTCTTTTAATTGGGCTTATCCTGGGTTATTCAATTAAAAGTAGTTGGATGACTGAGAATCATACCCTGCTCCTAGCTACAGGATTTTGTGGAGGATTTACCACTTTTTCAGCTTTTGCCTACGAAAAGTATTCGCTTTTGAGCCTAGGAGAGTTTCTTCATTTATCTGTGTATACCATTTCCAGTATCCTTTTAGGTATCCTGGCTGTCTTTTTGGGTCTCTGGCTTGCTAAGATGATCTAAACTTGTACTGTAGTCCCTTTCTTATAGTCGCCCGCCTTATCTGCCTTTAATTCCTTTCTAAGTACTGATTACGGTATTTCAACTCCTTTCTTTTCAGAATAGCTCCTTTTTACGAACCAATAGTTAAATCGAAAATATTACAGGATAATTAATATATACCCCCTAATTATTATAGGGTATTTTTAATATAATAATAAAAATATAAGATATACCCCCTTTTTTTTAGGGGGTAATTTTTATAAATATATATTTGCCCTGTAACTAACAAATGCAAACAAATGAAAAAAGTTGAAGCTATTATTAGAAAATCAAAGTTTGATGATGTCAAGAAAGCATTGCATCAAATTGAGGTAAACTTCTTCAGTTATTGGGACGTAACCGGAGTTGGTAATGAAAAACAGGGACATGTTTATCGAGGCATCTCCTATAGTACAACAGACATACAGAGACGCTATCTGGAAATTGTTATTTCGGATGATTTCCTGGAAAGGACAGTCAATACAGTCCTGGAAGCTGCCTATACAGGAAATGTGGGAGACGGAAAGATTTTTGTTTCGGATGTTCTGGAAGCCTACAGAATCAGAACTAAAGAAAACGGCCACGCCGGAATCAACTAATACTAACCAACTAATACTTAAATTAAAATGGAAGCAGGATTATTTACGGCTAACAATGTCTGGATGATGGTTTGTACCGCTCTGGTCTTTTTTATGCACACTGGTTTCGCCTTTTTAGAAATTGGCCTTACCCGACAAAAAAATACTATTAATATACTTTTTAAGAACATCTTTATCATTACCGTTGGCCTATTGATGTATTACATAGGTGGCTTTAACCTTATGTATCCCGGCTTTGAAGAAGGATCACTTGGGATTTTGGATTTTGCAGGTTTTGGTATTGACGCTCCTGAAAATGGAATGACCCCGGATTATGCAGATGGCGGGTATACCTGGTGGACGGACTTCCTATTCCAGGGGATGTTTGCAGCAACGGCAGCCACCATTGTTTCCGGGGCTGTTGCTGAACGAATAAAAATAGGTCCCTTTATGATCTTTACAATCTTATATGTTGGGCTGGTTTATCCCATTGTAGGTTCATGGCAATGGGGAGGCGGATTCCTTTCCACTCTTGGAGGTGAAGAAGGATTCTATGATTTTGCAGGTTCCACTCTGGTACATTCAGTCGGTGGTTGGGGAGCCCTTGTGGCCATCTGGTTGCTGGGTGCCAGAATTGGTAAATTTGGAGAAGACGGTAAACCCCGGGCCATCCCAGGCCATAACATCCCTATGGCTACGGCAGGAGTTCTGGTACTCTGGTTAGGATGGTTTGGATTCAATGGGGGGTCTGTGCTATCCGCAGATCCTACCAATACATCGCTCGTCCTGGTTACCACTAGTCTTGCTGCGGCAGCTGGGGGTATAGGATCAATACTGTTGTCAACATTACTCACCAAGAATTTGGACCTCACCATGTTTTTAAATGGAATTCTCGGAGGACTGGTAGGAATAACTGCGGGGGCAGACTTAATGTCTCCTAATGAAGCCGTGGTCATTGGACTTATTGCCGGATTTATCATCGTATTAGGAGTTTCTCTTATAGACCGTATAAGACTTGATGATCCCGTAGGGGCAGTAACAGTACACCTTATCTGTGGAATTTGGGGCACCCTTGCTGTAGGGATCTTTGGAGCAAAAGCGGGTATGGATCAATTCCTATACCAACTGGCCGGGGTAGGAGCTGCAGCAGTATTCTGTTGCTTAACGGCTTTTATTATCATTTTCGGATTGAAAAAGACCGTTGGTATCCGAGTATCTAAACAAGAAGAACTTGAAGGGCTCGATATCCATGAACATGGGATGGATGCCTATGCAGACTTTGGCCTGAATCAACATTAATAGCATAAAAAAAACGGAGCGTTTGGCAGAACGCTCCGTAAAATAACCTTTTCAATTAATCAATTATCACATCTATAAACCTCCTTATCAGAGGAGAATAAAACATTGAATTATGAAAGCGATTATCTATACAAATTACGTGAAAAAAATGCTTTTTATTGTGCTGGTGCTTACAGGAATCTGCACTTACGCACAGGATGAAGAAGCATTGGACGATAAAAAATTCAGTTTAAGCGGAACGGTGGATGCCTATTACCGGACCAACCTGAATTCTGCAAATTCAGGGGCGAATTATTCTGCCCCGGGGAGTTCCTTCGCAAACCTTCCTGGTTTCGCATTGGGCATGGCTAATGTAATAGCCAGCTACGAAGGAGAGAAAGTTGGCTTTGTTGGAGATCTTGTATTTGGCCCCAGGGGTACTGACGCCATCTTTGCATCTCCCCTGTATTCTGCTACCGGGAATATTGTTAACCAATTGTATGTCTACTGGAACGTGAGCGACAAGGTGACCCTTACCTTTGGAAATTTCAACACTTTTCTTGGCTATGAGGTAATTTCCCCAGCGGGAAATTTCAATTACAGTACTTCCTACCTCTTCTCCTACGGTCCTTTTAGTCATACCGGACTTAAAGCAGACTTTGACCTGGGGAATGATTGGTCGGCCATGGTTGCGGTAATGAATCCAACAGATATTACAGAATTTAATCCCAATGGGAAATACGCCTATGGAGCCCAATTGGGATACAGCGGCCAATATCTGAACCTGATTGCCGATGACGGGGCATTTGAAATTGACTATACCGGGGGCTTCGACCTCACAGAGGATTTTTACCTTGGTATCAACGCAGCCTATTTTGACGGGTCGGACGACACAGGTTTTGCCGGTGCAGCCTTATACCCCCAGTACAAGACTTCGGAAAATTTCACTCTTGGTCTCAGGGGAGAATACTTTGTGGAAACCGGTGATTTCGGAGCAATTGGAACAGGCCTCGAAGATTCCAGTGTTTTTGTCCTAACCCTCACCGGGAGTGCTACCATTGGAGATCTGATGATAAAACCCGAATTGCGCCTGGACAGCGCCTCGGATGACGCATTCCTGGATGCGGACGGAGAAGCTGTTAAAAGCTTATCCTCCTTTGTCCTGGCAGCAATATATGCCTTCTAAATAATGTTAGTTTGATTTTGTTCAGTTTAGTTAATTCCCGGGCCACCACAATTTGACCGCTCAGCAAG
>CBDUAW010000073.1:0-8950 GCA_965365215.1 uncultured Eudoraea sp.
GGCAAAACTGTACCGCGCTCCCAGATTTACAAAATACATTGGGTCTACCTCAAACTGAATGGTTTGGTTAGATCCCCGGTAAAAACCGAATAATTGAAAGGTAAGGTTTTTGGTTGCTTTAAAACTGTTGTTCATTCGAAGGTTCCAGGCGGTATTTTCAACTTCAACCCGCTCCGTCACAATGTCGTCCAGGGTTGCTGATGAATTATCGGTTAGCAAGCTCTCCGTAAGTCCCCGCTGTGTTTGAGAAAATAAATCAAAACTGGCATTGATGCTCCACCATTTGGTAGGGCGGTAGTTGGTAGATAGTTCTATTCCGTAGGCGCTGGTATTTTCAAAATTGTCAAAGGTAAGGATTAGTTTATTTAGGTCTAATCTGTCTACATAAACCGCCCTGTTAATCTCATCGTTGATGGTTCTGTAGAATATCCCGGCGGTAAGGCTCCCATTCTTAAATCGTCTGGTGTAGTTCGACTCGTATGAATTTGTAAACTGCGGCAGCAAACTGGGGTTCCCAAAGGATGATATTAAGGGGGTGGCCCATTCTCTTATCGGATTTACCTGGCTCAATCCGGGTCGGTCAACCCTTCTGCTCGTGCTAATTTGAAACTGGTTTTTTTCACTGGGGGTATACGTCAGGAAGGCTGAAGGGTATACCTGGATGTAATCGTCTGTAAAAGCACGGACCCTGTTAGTATCGGCTTTTACTGCCACGTCTTCAACCCTGACCCCGATTTGATAGGACCACTTTTCTCTAGTTTGTCCAAAGGTTACATATGCAGAATAAATATCCATCGCATATACAAAATCTGTACTGGGGGTTGGAACAAGATCGCCGGCACTGTTGAAAGAAAGTCCGGTTGAGGTATAATCTACTTCGGTTTCAAAATTTCTAGATTCAAGTCCAGCCTCAATCTTTGAGATGGAGTCTAATGGGTTAACGTAGTCCAGATTTATAAAGGTCTGTTTACGATGTGTATCTACAAAATCCAAGTAATTTGGAAATACGGTAGCACCGGTTGACCGGAAATCAGCATCTTCATCGTCCTTAAACCTGTTGTGATCTATTTCGAGTTCAATATTATGTCCGTCTTTTTTGAAATCGAGTTTGTAGTCAAAATTGTATTGCTCACTGTGATTTTCATTTACATTACTAAATACCTGCTTGGTATTTCGCGCAGCGTCATTGTAATAAAGTACATCCGTTATCCCCAGTCCTTTTCCATTAAAGTGATTTTGATTGGTAAAGAATGAAATCGTATTATGATCATTAAGGTAGAAATCCACTCCAAACTTGTAAAGGTGCGACTTATTATTGTTCAGGAAGTCGAACAACTGCTCAGAGTTTTCATCCGTTCGGAAAATGAAACCGTCATTAACGTACTTGCCAATGTTGTTTCCATAATTGCCGTATAAATTGAATTTCCCGTTTCTGTAGTTCAGATCAAGGGAGCTATTGAATTTCGCTTCAATACCAACCGTAAGGCCGGTATTAATATTTCCGTTGAATCCAATATTGGCATTCTTATACAACACAATATTGATGATACCGCTCATGCCTTCCGGATTGTACTTGGCCGAGGGATTTGTAATCAGCTCAATCGACTTAATTGAGGTGGAGGGGATCTGTCGTAATAATTGCGCAACCGGGACGTTAGACAATTTTCCATCTACCATAACCCGAACATTAGAATTACCTCTCAGGGTAAGCTGTCCGGTTTGTTGATCTACATTTACCGAAGGAATATTGTTCATTATGTCTGATGCTGTGGCGCCGGCCGTTGTCAGATCTTTCCCCACATTTATTACCTTCCGGTCTATCTTTTGTTCAATTGTGGTTCTTTCCGCTACAACTTCCACCCCGGATAGTTCTTCTGCTTCCTCTTCCAGGGTAATAGTTCCCAGGGCTACTTTGCGGTCCTTCTTGGTGATATTGATATTGGCCTTATGTGTTTTGTAGCCAATAAATTGTACTTCCAGAACAAAAGACCCTTCCGGTAAGCGTTTAATTTCAAAAGTTCCGTTATCTGAGGTGATTCCCCCGGTTACTGTGCTGTTATCTGCCTGTGACTTAATAACAATTGCAGCATAGGCCACTGGCTGTCCCAGGGTTTTGTCTACTACCAGGCCCGTTACCGTTCCTATCTTTAAATCGGGTTCAGGATCTGTTTTAGCCACTAAGGTACAGGAGATGAGTAGAGCAAAAAGCAGTAATACTTTTCTCATTGTTGTTCGTTTTTGATTGATTGATTGAATGATTGATGTTATCTACATGACGACTTCTTTTTAGATATGTTACAGAACATAGTTATTTTAACATTTTAAACTGACTACAAAAGGAGGGAGGGTCTCCAGGTGATGAAGCCCGGCTCTCAGCGGAAATGATATCTTTGTAAGCGTTCTTTTTGGGGAGCAAATACTAAAACCCCGACAAAATTGCCGGGGTTTCTTTCATTGATAAGCTATACTAAACACTAACCATTAACTATAAAAATACAGCCCAATCAATGATGATAAGTACCTTTGCTTAATACAAATAGACGAGTCAATAATTGAATCGTTACAGTTCTTAACACACTTTAACAGCATAATCAGCGCTATGAAGAAAACATTGGTTTTTGGAGCTTCGCTCAAACCGAATCGCTATAGTTACTACGCCATCCAAAGACTGGTGGCCAATGGCATTAATACCCAGGCCTTTGGAATAAAGGAGGGGATTGTTTCAGGAGTAAAAGTGAGTTCCTCAATGGATCAATTTTCAGATATTCACACCGTCTCACTTTATCTAAGTCCTGAAAGACAAAAACAATACTATCAGGAGATCATTGAACTGAACCCTACACGGGTCCTTTTTAATCCCGGAACGGAAAATCCTGAATTCTACAGCTTGCTGAAAGAAAAGGGAATTGAAGCAGAAGAGGTTTGTACACTGGTTTTGCTGAGTACAGGGCAATATTAAGGCTGCTGCACCTCTTGTTTTTGTCGTATTAAAAAGAGACCAATAAAGGTAATTAGTCCGTTAATAGGAAGAAGCTCGTAGCCCACGGTATAGCCACCCAGATAAGCAACCGGCAGGTTGGCCAGGAGCATTATAAAGCTGACAGATAAGAGGGCAACTACCCAAACATAACGATCTTTGATTTTATAATCTGTCAATATTCCAAAGGCAAAAAGTCCAAGGAGCGGGCCGTAGGTATATGTGGCCACGGTTAACAAACCATCTATTACATTTCGGTCCAAAACATATTTAAAAATGATTACTACAATTATTAACAGGCAACTCATCCAAATATGGGTTCTCTTTCGGATGCTCTTTTGTTCTTTTTCCGGTTTTTTTCCAATTCCGAGAAAGTCCACACAAAATGAGGTTGTGAGCGATGTAAGTGCACTGTCTGCGCTGCTATAGGCTGCTGCTATTAAACCAAGGATAAAGGTAACCGCCACCGTAATCCCCAGGTCGCTGTTTAACGCAATTTCAGGGAAAAGCAAGTCAGATTTTGGCGCTCCGTCCATTAGTGGTGTGGCTATCTCAAATTGGCCTGCATAGATAAAGAGGAGGGCACCTAACAGGAGGAAGATAAAATTCACCACCACCAGTACAATACTAAAGGAGACCATATTTTTTTGCGCGTCCTTCAAATTTTTGCAGGTGAGGTTCTTCTGCATCATATCCTGATCCAGTCCTGTCATACAGATGGTTATGAACATCCCTCCAAGAAAGGATTTAATAAAATGATTTTTTGAGAAGAAATTATCTGTAAAAAGGATACGGTTATAGGCTTTTAATTCTTCGGAATTCAGGAATTCACTGAAACTCCAATCCAGTTTTTGATTGATGAAGTAAATAGAAAGGCCCACTGAAACCAGCATAAACAAGGTCTGTAGTGTATCTGTCCATACAATGGTCTTAATACCCCCCCGGAAAGTATAGACCCAGATCAGTAAAATGGATAGCACTACTGTAATTTCAAAGGGTACATTCCAGGCATCAAATACAAATTGCTGAAGTACTATGGCTACGAGAAATAATCGGAAGGAAGCCCCTAAAACCCTGGAAATAAAAAAGGAAAGTGCTCCAATTTTGTAACTTATCTTTCCGAACCGTTTTTCTAGGTATTCATAGATCGAGATAACGTTAAGGCGATAATAAATGGGCATAAGGATGTAGGCAATTACAAAATAGCCTACCAGATATCCAAAAACCACCTGCATATAGCTGAATTCCGAGCTTTCTACCCATCCCGGGACAGATATAAAGGTAACCCCAGACAAGGAAGCCCCAATCATTCCAAAGGCCACAAGGTACCATGGGGATTGCTTTCCTGCCTTAAAGAAGTCGGCATTGGAATCGTTCTTCCCGGTAAAGTATGAAATCAATAAAAGTAAAAGAAAGTAACCTCCTATCAGAAAGAGAATATGGGAAGCAGTCATAGAAAGAAATTTCTAACGCAAAGTACAAAAACTTAAAACATTACGTAATTTTGTCATTATGGAATTTTCGTCAAAGCTTCTGGAAAATGCAGTCTATGAAATGTCCCAGTTACCTGGGATTGGAAAGAGAACTGCCCTGCGTTTGGTCTTGCATTTAGTAAAGCAACCAAAAGATCAGACCTTTAATTTAAGCAAGGCATTAACTTCACTAAAGGACCAAATAAAATTTTGCGCCAATTGCCACAATATCTCCGATGTAGCCTTATGTGAAATTTGTGCTAACCCCAAAAGAAATGGGGCCTTAGTCTGTGTGGTAGAAGATATCAGAGATGTGATGGCAATCGAAAATACAGGACAGTTTACAGGTCATTACCATGTTCTGGGAGGTAAGATATCCCCAATGGAGGGAATTGGACCACAAGACCTTACTATTTCTGCTTTGGTGGAAAAGGTAAGAGAGGGAGAGATAGAGGAACTCATTTTTGCTCTCAGTTCAACTATGGAAGGGGACACTACTAATTTTTATATATACAAGCAGTTAGAAAATACCTCCGTCAAAACCTCTACCATAGCCAGGGGAATTGCCGTTGGGGATGAATTGGAATACGCAGATGAAGTTACACTAGGGAGGAGTATCATTAATAGAATACCATTTGAAGGGTCTTTAAAAATTAGCTGAGGTTCCTCTACAATAACTTTAAAGAAGTCGACGTTTTTTTATTAATTTTGCAAAAATTTTTTCTTAAACACGACTTTAGATAACAATATGGCAAAATTCGAATTGAAATTACCGCAGATGGGAGAAAGTGTTGCTGAGGCTACTTTAACTTCATGGTTAAAGGAGGTTGGTGACACGATTGAAATGGATGAGGCGGTTTTTGAGATTGCTACAGACAAGGTAGATTCCGAAGTGCCCAGCGAAGTGGAAGGCGTACTCGTGGAACGGTTATTTGAAGTTGATGAGGTAATAAAGGTAGGGCAGACGGTAGCAGTCATAGAAATGAATGGTGAGGCCGAGGTGAAGGAAGCGAAGCCTGAAACCCAGCCAGTTGAGACACCGCAAGAAGAACCGGCAGCTGTTACCGCACTAGAGCAACAGCTGGATGAGGTAAAGGAGACGGTAACAGAAATGGCGCAGGACTACAGCGGTTCGGAACGATTCTATTCCCCGCTTGTTAAAAATATTGCGAAAAAGGAAGGGATATCCCTTTCGGAACTGGATTCTATTCAGGGAACCGGAAAAGATGGAAGGGTTACAAAAAATGATATCCTAAGCTATATCGAAAACAGAGCATCCGGGACCGGGACACCTGCTGCAGAAAAACCAGTACAAGCTCCGGTAACACCCAGAGAGGAACCTAAACCGCTTGCGGGTACCACAGCGGCACCCCGGGTATACACCAGCGCTGAAGATGAGGTGATCCCTCTCTCCCGTATGGGAAAACTTATTGCCCAGCACATGAGCAACAGTGTGGCCACTTCGGCCCATGTTCAAAGCTTTATTGAAGTAGATGTAACAAAGGTGGTGAACTGGAGGAATAAGGTGAAGCAGGCTTTTGAACAGCGAGAAGGTGAGAAGCTTACCTATACCCCAATTTTCTTAGAGGCTGTAGCCAAGGCACTTAAGCAATACCCTATGCTGAATATTTCAATGGAGGGTGATAGCATTATTAAAAAGAAGAATATCAATATTGGGATGGCCGCGGCACTGCCTGACGGAAATCTTATAGTGCCCGTAATAAAAAATGCGGACCAGTTAAATCTTGTAGGGATGGCCAAAGTAGTCAATGACCTTGCCAACCGCGCCAGGAATAATGCCCTGAAGCCAGATGAAATTACAGAAGGAACATATACGGTTACCAATGTGGGTACCTTCGGGAGTATTTTTGGCACCCCTATTATTAACCAGCCTCAGGTGGGAATCCTGGCCCTTGGAGCCATCAGAAAGGTACCGGCGGTAATAGAGACCTCAGAAGGCGATTTTATTGGAATCCGAAGTAAAATGTTTCTGTCCCACAGCTATGACCACAGAGTAGTGAACGGGGCTTTGGGTGGGTCATTTATTAAGGCGGTGGCCGACTATTTAGAATCCTGGGATCCCCACAGGGAAATCTAATCTTATACTACTTTATTCTGTTTTTGGGCTATTTTAATTGGTGTTCTAAGCCATAAAATCGGCCTTAAAACTTATCTTTGCGCAAAGTAACAACCATGGAATTACAGCTTACGAAACCCCTTTGTTTTTTTGATCTTGAAACAACCGGAACTAATGTGGTTAAAGATAGAATTGTAGAGATTTCAATACTAAAGGTATTTCCCAACGGGAATAAAGTAAGCAAGACCTGGTTGGTTAATCCTGAAATGAAAATACCACTGGAAGCTGCTGCCATTCACGGGATCACGGATGAAAAAGTACGCAACGAACCAACTTTTAAGGAATTGGCGCGGGAGATTTATAATATGATCAGGGACAGTGACCTTGCCGGTTTTAATTCCGATCGATTTGACATCCCGCTTCTTGCTGAGGAAATGCTGAGAGCTGAGATAGATTTCGACCTCAGGAATATGAATTCTGTCGATGTTCAGACCATATTTCACAAAATGGAAAAACGTACGCTGGAGGCTGCATACAAGTTTTATTGCGATAAGGAGTTAACCAATGCCCATAGTGCGTCTGCAGATACTCAGGCAACATACGAGGTGTTGCTTTCCCAGATTGAGCGGTATTCGGAGTTGGAGAACAACGTTAAAAAGCTTTCGGAATTTTCCAGGAGAAAGCAAAATGTGGATTTTGCCGGGTTTATTGCCCTAGACGAGGAAGGGGATGAGATATTTGCCTTTGGTAAACACAATGGTAAAAAGGTGCTCGAAGTACTCGAAACCGAACCTGGCTATTTTGGCTGGATCCTTAATGCCGATTTTCCGAGATATACCAAAAAAGTACTGACACAGATCAAATTGAGCAAGCTCAACAATAAACTGGGCTGAGGATATTAAGGAAAGGAAAATGAAGATACTATGTATAGGCCGCAACTACACAGATCATATAGAGGAGTTGGCCAATGAACGCCCGGAAGAACCGGTAGTCTTTATTAAACCAGATTCTGCTGTGCTCCCGAAAGAGCAGGACTTTTTTTTGCCCGACTTCTCTGAGGAGATCCATTATGAGGTGGAGGTCTTGATCAGAATTAAGAAACCCGGAAAGCACATAGATAAAAGATTTGCGCATAAATATTACGATGAAATTGGCCTGGGAATTGATTTTACAGCCCGTGATCTGCAGGCACAGCTTAAGGCCAAAGGCCTGCCCTGGGAGAAGGCCAAGGGTTTTGACGGGGCGGCTGTAATAGGGAAATGGATTCCCAAATCGGCATTGCCAGATGTTAACCAGTTAAAATTTAGCCTTCTTAAAAACGGGAAAATTGTTCAGGAAGGAAATACCTCGCACATGCTGTGGAAAATTGATGAGCTGGTGGCATACGTTTCTACTTTTTTCACACTGAAAAAAGGAGATGTCCTTTTTACGGGAACACCTTCCGGGGTTGGCAAAATAACAACAAATGACTACCTTACAGGGAGGTTAGAAGACAAGGAATTATTCTCTTTAAAAATTAGATGATGATATATAGTTTGGATAAAATTAATGAGATGGCAGAGGGCGATAACGATTTTGTTATTTCCGTAATCTCCGTTTTCCTGGAAGAAGTTCCCCAAGATCTTGAAGACCTGGAAGCGGCCATTGAGAATAAAGACTTTGAAAATGTCTATAAACTGGCACATAAAATAAAGCCAAATGTAGATTTACTTGGTATGGAACAATCCAGGGCTATTGCTCTGGAAATAGAAACCCTTGGAAAAAGCTCAGACAACAGCGCCATAATAGAGGAAAAATTTCCCATCCTGAAAAAAGATATTCATCAGGTAATTTCCGAGCTCAAAAACGATTTTGATCTGTAATGTTTGCCGAAATCATTACCATTGGCGATGAGATCCTTATTGGCCAAATAGTAGATACCAATTCGGCCTTTCTTTCACGTGAATTAAATAAGGTGGGTATTTCAGTATATCAGATATCCTCAGTTCAGGATAACAGGGAACATATACTTCTGGCCCTGGAAGAAGCTAAATCGCGCGCAGACCTCATTTTGATTACAGGAGGGCTGGGACCAACCAAGGACGATATAACGAAGCATACCCTCTGCGAGTTTCTGGGTGATTCCCTTGTGCTGAACGAAGAGGTTTTGGCGCACGTTGAAATGCTATTTGAGAAATATATTACCACCCCTATTTCCGAATTGAACCGCCAGCAGGCCATGGTACCTTCAAAAGCAGAAGTATTGCACAATTCCTACGGTACTGCACCTGGAATGTGGATGAAAGATGGAGATACGGTTTTTATATCGATGCCCGGGGTACCTTTTGAAATGAAAAACCTTATGCACAGGGAGGTACTTCCCCGTGTATTAAAAGAATTTGAACGCCCATTTATCGCTCACAAAACCCTCATTACCTATGGCCT
>CBDUAW010000074.1:0-8887 GCA_965365215.1 uncultured Eudoraea sp.
GGGTCAACCTCAGGTACCGACCCCATAAAAAAGCAAGTTTCATTGGTTACGGGGATGTTCACATCCCCGGCATCGGATCTGATTTTTCCTCCCAGTTCATAACTGTGGCGCAGTACCATTTTACCCCTACTTTCTATACTTCCCTGGGGTATAGAGCTTACTATTTGAAAATCCCGGAAGATGAAGCTATTTTCAACGGTCAGCTCAGAGGCTGGATCGCCAGGATTGGGTTTCAGTTCTGATACCTTAATCCTTTCGGAAAAGTAAAAGCCCGGATCCAAGATCCGGGCTTTTCCGTTGGGGTAAATCCATCACATCTGGTTATGTGTACAATCAGATTTGATCTGGGAATAAACACTCTCACTTAAACACCCCATAAAGATAAGAAGCGTTGTTTAAAATTCCTCAATTTTTGTTGCCAGGATACGCAGAATTGTGGTCTGGTCGGCAAGGGGTCGTTTTTATCGCTGAACGTATCCGTCTTCAGGTCTCCTGGCTGTACTGGTCCAGGTTTTCCGGATACAGGAAATTATTGTAGGGGAAGCGGCTGATATGCATCTTTCGGACCTCCCGGTAGACGATTTTCCGGAACTCTTCCAGGTTCTCCCTGCTCAGGGCCGATATAAAAACGGCATTCCCGGACATCCGCTGCATCCAGGTTGTCTTCCATTCATCAACACTGTAATGCCTGGAAGTCCGCTCCGTAATGAGGTCGTCCTCGTCCAGCGCTTCCGGGCGGTACAGGTCTATCTTGTTGAAAACCATGATGGTTTCCTTATCCGCACAATCAATCTCGGAGAGTATCTGGTTCACAGAATCGATATGGTCCTCGAAACTCGGATGAGAGATGTCCACAACGTGCAGGAGGAGGTCGGCCTCCCGGACCTCATCCAGCGTGCTCTTGAAGCTCTCTACCAACTGGGTGGGCAGCTTTCGTATGAATCCGACCGTATCCGAAAGAAGGAACGGAAGGTTGCCCAGTACCACCTTGCGCACCGTGGTGTCCAGGGTGGCAAAGAGCTTGTTCTCCGCAAAGACCTCGCTTTTGCTGATCACATTCATCAGGGTGGATTTACCCACATTCGTATACCCGACCAGAGCTACGCGCACCAGGGCACCGCGGTTCCCCCTCTGGGTTTCCATCTGCTTGTCGATCCTGGCGAGCTTTTTCTTCAACAGGGCAATCCGGTCCCGGACGATCCGTCGGTCCGTCTCGATTTCGGTCTCCCCCGGACCGCGCATCCCAATACCACCGCGTTGCCGTTCGAGGTGTGTCCAGAGACCGGTAAGCCTGGGAAGCAGGTATTCATACTGGGCGAGCTCCACCTGGGTGCGGGCGTAACTGGTGGATGCCCGCTGGGCGAAAATATCGAGGATCAGCCCGGTCCTGTCAAGGATCTTGCAGCGGAGTTGTTTCTCGATATTCCGCTGTTGAACCGGACTCAGTTCGTCGTCAAAAATTACCGAGCCCACTTCGTGCTCCTTCACAAAGTCCTCCACCTCTTTGAGCTTTCCGGCACCGATAAAGGTTTTGGGGTTGGGAACCTCCACACGCTGTACAAAGCGCCTGACCACTTCTCCCCCCGCAGTGTAGGTAAGGAATTCCAGCTCATCCATGTATTCCCGGACCTTGTCCTCCGGTTGCTCCCGGTTGATCACGCCAACCAGTACTGCTTTTTCATAGGATATGCTTTTTCGCTCCAGCATAAAAATCAAATCTGCTACAAAGCTACACAATCGGGGAATAGTCCCGGGTATCCAGGCCCATGTGAATATCCAAAACAACCATTAATCCCGATTTCCCTTTTGCTTTCTCCGTGTGGGGTTATCGCTCATTATTCCTTTACCGGCCGTATCCCAAAAATCAACAAATAGCCAATCATCCAGAATTCTCCAACGGTAGCAGGTATTGTAAGGCTGCCTGTCCATGAACCCGAAATACCTGCATAATTGATAGCAGTACTGATCAAATAACCAACACCTCCAATGATTAAAGTTCTGCCTAACCAAACAGGCATCCTTTTTGTGCTGGTTATAATGTATCCCAACGGGATAAGCCAAAGCCCAAAGAAAAGCCCTCCCACACCCCAGGCATTTGATATCAGGTTTGTCAATAAATCAATTATCACAACTTTGTCTTCCATTACCCGGGAAGACAGGGCTATTTTAATGGAAGCCCCCATGGCTATAGCACTGACCATTATGACAACCGCGTTGACGGTACCCCAAATTCCAATAGCCAGGGCCGCCCACTCCTTGACATTCCGGAATAACCTGTAAAACCAGATGGCCGTAAGTGCCTGTGAAACAATTATCACAAATTCCAACAGCAAGCGTACGCGGGCAATGGTTTCTCCTTCCACCAAATTGGTTATTGTTTTTTGGGGGTTGGCATCATAAACCTGAGGTTGAAATACCAGAAATCCCAAAATACCGGAAATGGCCATAATTAAGTACCAAATTCCAGCGGTCCTGGCGATGGCAACTAACTGACTTTGGCTGTCATTTTTACGCATAGTTTTATTTGTTGGAAACATGATATCTACCATGAGTTATAGCAGATGTTATTTGCTCTTCACGGATTTTATACCCTCGGCCATTTCCAGGCTTGGAATAGGATTATTGCAAAGATTAAAATTTCTACAAGGTTAAATAGAACAAAGAAGGTCTGCCATTCATTATTGATACTGGAAACTATAATCAGGATGGAAATACTGGCATAAATGAATGCAATGAGTATGTTCAGCCATTTATTGATTTTAGGTTTTAGAAAAATAGAAAGAAATATCATCAGGGCGGGGATAATCAAAATCACAGAAAAAATCACCAAAAGCTCAGGCGATGTTGGCCCCATGGGAGTTTGAAGCTTCATCATATTCTCCAATTTCTCAGGAGTCATCAGCCGAAAATAATCCGCATAGATGTAGAGGAACATCAGGGAAGTCCATAGAAATGCCAGTTTAATTTTTACGTTGATACCGTAATCGGCCAATGATTTAGGGGTGGACTTTTTGATGCTCATTGTGTTTAACCTTATTAAAGGGCGTTCAGTTAGGACGATTAAACGGGGGCTTTGTTACAGCCTGACTTATTCCTTTCCGCGGGCCAAGCCCTGTTTGGAAAAAATGAACAGGCCGTGAGTTTCAGAGACCAATTAAATGGGTTCCCGCATTATTGTTCAAGGTACTGTCTATAAGGCTGCTTTAACCTTTCTGAGATGAATAGTACTTCATGTGGCTTATTTCTCAAGGCCGTGCCATCATTAAGAAAAAAAGTGGCGTCCTCCATCATGTGCGTGGGGGCTCCATATAATTCCTTAAATCCCCTCAGGAAAAACTCCTCTTCTTCGGCCTCGGTTAAAATCCATACGATGTCTAATTGGTCATCAGCAAAGATCAATTCCACCTTCCTTTTCTTTCCCGCATACTCGAATCCATAACAATCCAGTTGTGATTGCGTTTTTTGGGCTGTCGGCAGTTGTATCGGTTCATTCAAGCGTTCTGAAATAGAATCACAAAGGGGGCCTAATACTTGCTTGATTTCTGACATCGATTTGCCAAACTGCATCACCCCGGGTTTTGTAATATCGTTGGAGGAAACTGAAAGCAGGAATACGAAGATTATGGGTGCTGAAAATTTTATCCTGTTCATGGGGATATCGGTTTAAATGATTCAATGTTGAACATGACGATATAGTGGCTGAAGCAGGTTGATATGGGTGTTCATGTTCGCTCCCCCCCAGCGACTGTTATTGATATTATAATAGATATAGAGTCGTAAGAAATGTTACACTGTTTTCCCTTTACCGTCCTTGGTTTACAGGATGGAATCCAGATTCACAGGCCGGCCGGATGCTTCCAAACATGACTAATATACCCCTCAGTGGGCAGTGGTGCTATTGGAGAAGCATATGGGTAGCAGAAAGCTCTATCTTTTCTGCCAGCACGGTACCACGCTTTTTCTCTATTTAGTCGAAACACAGATTTCAACAACTAGTAAAAGTATATGGTCCTTTCTCTATGAATTAATTCTCAGAAATAAGAATTCATCATCTCTGTTTTTTACTCCCAAAAACTGATCCAAGTACCATTCCTATGATTGCTCCAATCGGTATTCCAATTATTCCAAATAAAATAGCCCCTATAGATTCTCCTCCTGTATACCCCTGGGACAGGCCAATATAAAATCCAATGATTCCGCCGGCCAGGCCGCCTAATAATAAACCAGCAGAGGCGAATGCGCATCCATAGCCTTTATTCCTGCCCGGCTCCTGAGGATTGATATTTTTCCCTTCTGCGTTGGATGTCTGATCCGACACAGCAGTCCTGGGATATGAGCTTTGGTTTTCGGGTTGATTCGGTTGAATACCGCTGGCGCCTCCGGACCCGGGTCCATACATATTGGGGCCAGCATTTCCTTCCTGAAGACACAAAATCAACACTATTATAAAACCGATAAAGGGTACTAAAGCAAGAAATACCAATGCCCCATGCTTCCCGGTATCATGCACTCTTCTGGTCATAATCGCCAAGGTGGGAACGAGTATAAACAGACTATATAGATAAAAGAAAAATTCTTCAATAAGACTTAATGCAACAGGGATAATTAGGAGTCCAAATAGTGCGAACATCCAAAATTCTTTTCTGCTTGATCTGCCTTGAAAAACGGCATAGTTTTTCATTGCTTCTAAAAAATACTTCATATAGGGCTTAATAGGTATGTGATGGCTTTTGTTTCTTTCATATTAGGTCTCTTAGACAATTGCCAACACATGGTTTACCGTCAGTAAGGCTATATCTGTCATAGTATCTGAGATACTACAACTAAGATTTAAATACGCAATACATCTAAATACAAGTACCCTACTTTATCAAGAGTGATTCAATAGAATTCTTTATGAAACCTGCATCAAGCAGTGAGGAAGCATCATTCTAAACGTGTAAAATCTGGTCTTCGGCAAATAGCTTATCATTCCGCAAACTAAGAAAGACCTGTGCCACAGTGACCACATTCCTTTCACTGTGGTGGGCGAGGCGTTCCGGATCGTTTTCCTGACAATACTCATTCCTAACCATACTACCGTCAATGTCTTCTTTAGGTGAAGGTACTCCCAATACATGAGCCAGCAGCTTAAGGGAGGTGTAATGTTTGAAATCCCTGAATTTCCAGAAGTTTACTATTTACTTTCTAATCAAAATGATGGTCTCGTCAGAAGAGGAATAATTATAGCTGACGGTTGTTTATAGATGCCGTTCTAAGGGGAAGTATACAGTGTTTATTGTTTGTTTATAGATTCCAAGGAACAGTTGGTTTCATGATTCTTGTTATTAAGTTCTGATACCATTCTTGCTCGCCTATAATGATTGTAAAGACCATAAGGGATACAAGCGCCAGGGATAGTATTATTGCCGGGTGCTTTAGTTTCTTGAGTCTATAGCCTATGAAGAGAACTACAAATAGAAATGTTAAAATGCCAATATTTAAAGTGGTTTGAATGGTAAGCCATTCTACTTCGCCCCCTGTAAAAAGTACTGGAAAAAATAGCAACCTCGCCCATCCCGGCATTATTCCGAAGAATACAGTTGCCGTCATCCAAAGCGCGTGTTCATCAGGTCTCTTGGCATTTAAGATTGCCATGATTACAGCAAATCCAAATCCTAAAACCTGTATTGATTCGGTGAAGGCAAGTCCATAAAAAAAAGAGGCTGGGATTATAGGTGGGAAGCCTCCTTTTGCACCGAGGTAAACATTTGTGGGTACTATAGAAAGTGCTGAAAAAACAACTGCACCAGCGATGAAGATGCCTATTGTTCCCCAAAATCGATGTTGCTTTAGTTTTCCATGGGTTGCCAAATACGGCTGGATGATAATGAGAGCAAACCAGGCCAAAGCTGAAATGGCATGCAGGTGATAAGCCCAAGGCTCAGATAACCAAGTCATGAAATATTGAGGGGTAAACCCTATAATGATGACTATCCATGGAAGCAGCATCCATTTATGTGCATTTCGATATTGAGTGAAAACATCAGACATCACTTAAAACTAATTGGCTGAAATACTTTCCTTTGTTCTGGACAAGATAATAAAGCTCTTAAAAATAAACGACCTCATTTTCTTTCGATAAATCCTCATTCCGAAGCCTTAGAAAGACCTGTGCCACTGAGACTACATCTCTTTCGCAGTATTTGACGATGCCTTCCAGGTCGTCCTCCTCGTAATACACTTTCCTTACCATACTTCCTTCGATGTCTTCCTTGGGAGAAGGCAAACCCAAGACATGGCCAATAATTTTAGGGGTGTATAATGCTTAAAACCGCCGACTTTCCAGAAGTTTACTATTTACTTTCTGAGCGCGTGCGAAATAAAATGATTAAAAGCTCTAGTAAACACTAATGAAGGGCATATTAAAAAAGATGGGGCAAAAGCCCTTCATTGAAGTTCACACAAAACAAAGTGTAATGATGTTTTGCTATAACTTCGGGTAATGGTCAACTCAAAGAAGTCCCCATAATTTGTATTATCAAGACAGGCCCGTGTAATTTATCTTGAAGACAGGTTTATGTCAGATTTCGAAAAATCAAAGAACCCGGCAAATATATCCAACTGGTCAATGTCGCCTTTGGCAGTGCCGTTTCCATTGTTGATAGCATCTTTCACACGTCCCTTCCCCAAGACGAAATCGTATACCACATTACTCGGAATATTTACTACCAGATTGGCGTCATCAGGAATATACTCATAAAAGGCAGCTATGCCATTTCGTACATGAAAGCCATACTTTTCATTCCGGTCTGTAATATTAAATCCAATTTTAAAATCGGCATCTGTTGCTTTGGTGGCGTCAATTTTTACCCGAAGGTTTTCCAGAATTGTTCCGATCCCGAATTGCTGAATAATAACAGGGTTTGCAAAATCAAACGCGCCTGATTTGTCAAGGGTTCCATCGAGTTCTTTTGCTCCCGAAAGGGCGAAATTCCTGTAATAGATATTAGATTGATCATAGCCCCATTCCTGCATCGCTTTGGCTTTCACTTTTCGTGCGTCAGAATCTTCCGGGTTAGAACGTATCAGGTGAGTAGTAATTTCCATCGCCCATCCATAGTCTGCCGCGTCAATTGCCTGATTGGCAAGTTTAAGGACATTATCGCGTCCACCCATGGCCGAAACGTATAGTTCTGCCTTTCGCTTAAAGGAAGGGGTTGCCAGTTCGGTGGCATCGCCCGAATACCAGCCCAAATAGCCATTGTAAACATTTCTGACAACGTGTTCCACGCTACCGTAAAACTCCTGTAACCAGGGGTCTTTTTTTAGATTTTCAGGCAACTTCACCAGATCTACTAATTCTTCCGGGGTTGCCCCCTGATTCATGTAGTAAATAGATTGATCATGGGTAAATTGAATGGCATCTCTGTAGTTTTGGATTCGCTCCACGATAAATTCATTTCCAACCCATGATCTCATATGAGAATGGCTATAACTGTCACTCATCTTTGCATAGTCCAATAGGTTGTCAACTCCTTTATACCACTTGACCAGGTCCCGGTATTTAGTTCCCCTTAAGGTGTATAGATTTGGATATGATTCTCCCTGGATAGTCTCAGAACCATGCACATGCTTCAGGTCAGGAAAATAAACATCTATTTCATCTTCTGCATCCCCATAAGCTTCAAACAAAACCATTTTCACGCCAGAAACTTCTGCCTCCAATTTTCCAGTAACAATATCTGTTGGACGGTAAAAGGAAATTTTACCTCCAGCGAAGGTAGGACCTAACCCAGCGTGTACGAGCCCCTTTTCATTCTGGCCTAAATAGGTCGCCCCGCCGTAAGCCGTACGTTCTGTAAGAATAGAGCCAACCACGCTGGCATCATTGGCCAGATACTCCATGAATTGATGATGGGCAAATATTTTAACTTCACCATTGTTGACCTGCTCTTGTGTAACACCCATTCCGGCAGAACCAAATGAGTGGTCAGGGTGTCTGTGGGTATAAACCACAGCCTTAACAGGTAGTTGGATATTTGTTTCTTTCCTGAAATCACTTAGTATTCGACCTGAAGCCTCGTCACTTTCTCCCGGGTCTACCACAATCAATCCATCATCTCCCACTACAATTAAAGTAGATGTTAGCTGCCACCCGGCCATTAAAAAGGCTTTATCCTTAACCGGCTCGTAAATGGTTTTGGGCATTTGCTTGCCAAAAGACGTCATTCTGTCGTTTATGAATTCACTGTCTTCAGTTATGGCATAATTGTCGAACCGGGCACGGATGGGAGCCAGATTCTTCAGTATTTCTTCATCTGCATAGGGTTCAACCTCCATTGGAACATTATGATCAATTACTTCTGGATCCAGTAAGCCACTGTCAAAAGATTGATTTTGATTACATCCCAGAATGGTTAGAAAAGCAACCAGGCCAATTAATCTTTTCATCATTTGTTTTTTTGTTAATAACCGACAAGAACCAAAAATAGCAAAAAATGACAGTATTAAAGCGATAAATAAAGCCAAAGGACAGTAAATAAGTATTGATGCCGAAAGGCTGCAGTGTCCAACATACAATGTTTAAGCCATTTTTTATTCAGTTTTAAATTCAAGGCTCTTAATTTGTTCAAAGCAGTCAGATGTTGGTCTTACCATTGGATTATTGAAAAAATCATTTGCGACTTGCATTGCACATTGATTTCCCCAATTTGTTGTAGGGGTATGTTTCCACCCTCTAAAAATCAAATGATAGCTATTTGTCAAATTAGTCCTCATTGCGCTGGCCCATTTAACTGGGGTTTCATTATCATATTCTCCACTAATTAGCAATACAGGAATATCACTAATAATAGGCTGATTTTCGATTTTAGTGGCTTTTTTGACACTCCATATTTTACAGATG
>CBDUAW010000075.1:0-8773 GCA_965365215.1 uncultured Eudoraea sp.
TAAAATCGAGACGTCCTGCAATCGCAATGGCTGTGACCAATTCGGGCGATCCGACAAAGGCCAGGGTATTGGGGTTTCCATCTGCCCGCTTGGCAAAATTACGGTTAAAGGAATGCACTATGGTATTTCTGGGGCCATTGGCCGCCTTATCGCCATAGCGATCCCACATCCCAATACACGGACCACAGGCATTTGCAAATACAGTTGCTCCTATATTATTGAAAGTATCAATAAATCCATCCCGCTCAATAGTATATCTTACTTGTTCCGAGCCAGGGGTAATGGTAAATTTTGATTTAGTTTTTAGATTTTTTTCGGATACCTGTTTGGCCAGGGAAGCTGCCCTGGAGATATCTTCATAAGAAGAATTGGTACAGGAACCAATAAGCCCTACCTCTACATTAATGGGCCAGTCATTTTCCCGTGCTGCTTCACTCATTTTGGAAATTGGAGTCGCAAGATCTGGCGTAAATGGTCCGTTAAGGTGTGGCTCCAATTCTGAAAGGTTGATCTCTATTAGCTGATCAAAATAGTCTTCCGGTGATTGATATCCCTCCGGATCGGCAGTTAAATGTTCTGCTACTGCGTTGGCTGCATCAGCCACATCTGCCCTATCGGTAGACCTGAGGTATCGATCCATGGAAGCGTCATAGCCAAAGGTGGAGGTGGTAGCTCCAACTTCCGCCCCCATATTACAAATAGTCCCCTTACCTGTGCACGACATTGAGGTTGCTCCTTCGCCAAAGTATTCAATAATGGCACCGGTTCCTCCTTTTACAGTGAGGATATCAGCTACCTTCAGGATTACATCTTTTGGAGCTGTCCAACCTGAGAGGGTACCCGTAAGCTTCACCCCAATCAATTTTGGAAATTTCAGTTCCCAGGCCATTCCGGCCATTACATCTACAGCATCGGCTCCTCCTACTCCAATGGCCACCATTCCCAGTCCGCCGGCATTTACAGTATGCGAATCCGTACCTATCATCATCCCCCCGGGAAAGGCATAGTTTTCCAGCACCACCTGATGAATAATTCCTGCACCAGGTTTCCAAAATCCGATCCCGTATTTGTTGGATACGGATTCAAGAAAATCAAAAACTTCATTACTGGTTTGATTAGCTCTTTTCAAATCCGCTTCGGCCCCAACTTTTGCCTGAATCAGGTGATCGCAGTGAACAGTGGTAGGAACCGCAACTTTTGGCTTCCCCGCGTGCATAAATTGTAATAAAGCCATTTGTGCCGTTGCATCCTGGCATGCCACGCGGTCTGGTGCAAAATCAACATAATCCTTCCCTCTGGTAAAAGCTTTTGAAGGTATGCCTTCCCATAAATGATTATATAAGATTTTTTCTGAAAGGGTTAGTGGTCTGCCAACAATTTCCCGGGCCTTACCCACCCGTTCCGCCATGCCGGCATAGACCTTTCTGATCATATCGATATCAAATGCCATTGTCTAAAGAAATTTTCGATTAAAACTGTGCCAAAAGTACTAAATAGCGAGGGTAAAAAAAACTTTTACCAGACGCAAGAGCGTAAAAATCTAAAGTAACTTCTGTATCAGATCTTCCTCACTGATACCTTCTGCCTCTGCCTTGTAGTTTTTAATGATACGGTGCCTCAGGATGCTCATAGCAATCGCCTGAACATCTTCTATATCGGGAGAATATTTACCCTGTACTGCCGCATGGGCCTTAGCACCTAAAATCAAATATTGAGAAGCTCTTGGTCCGGCTCCCCAATCCAGGTATTGTTTTACATATTCCGGAGACGAATCCCTGCGAGGCCTGGTATTGTTAACCAGGTTTACAGCATAGTCTACCACATTATCCGGAACGGGAATTCTCCTGACCAAATGCTGAATTTCCAGGATCTCTTCAGCGTTTAATAATGGGTTTACCGTCGGGGTTTCGTCATTTGTGGTTGCTTTTACCACCTGTACTTCCTCTTCAAGGCTGGGGTATTTAAGCTCTATTGCAAACATAAAGCGGTCTAACTGAGCTTCCGGCAAGGGATAGGTTCCTTCCTGTTCTATCGGGTTTTGGGTAGCCAAAACAAAATAGGGCAACGATAGTTGATGCCGTTTTCCCGTAATGGTTACGGCCCTCTCCTGCATTGCTTCCAAAAGGGCAGCCTGGGTTTTCGGAGGGGTCCTGTTAATTTCATCGGCCAGGATGATGTTGGCAAAAACAGGGCCTTTAATGAATTGGAATTTTCGGTTTTGATCCAGCACCTCACTTCCCAGGATATCACTGGGCATAAGGTCTGGCGTAAATTGAATTCGCTTAAAATCCAGACCAAGGGCTCTGGCTATAGTGTTGACCATGAGGGTTTTGGCCAGTCCAGGAACCCCAATGAGCAGGGAATGCCCTCCGGAATAGATAGAAAGCAGGATTTGGTCTATAACCTGTTCCTGTCCTACAATCACCTTGGCAATTTCTTTTTTAAGGGCCTGGTGTTTTTCTACAAGTTGCTGTACTGCCGCTACATCTGACATCCAATTATTCCTTTACCCAATCATTTGCAAAATTGCATTCTCTGTTAGCCGCACTTAAACTAACATACGTATCTTCTATGTGCTCTGCCATCCACTCCTTTATGGCCTTAAATTGTTTTTCCTTTAAGGCCAGATCCTGAATCTTAAGATAGTCTCTTGCAAAGTCTGCCTCGTGCTCATCGTAGCGATTCGTAACTTTGAGTATCTTGTATTTTGGTGGGCCACCCCTTGGATCTGGCTCCAGGATAGGAAAGGATATTTCATTGTCCTTTAAATTCCTCACCTGATTGTAAAGGGTAGGATCCATTTTTGTCAGTTCAAACCTGCTGTCAAAATTTATAGGATTTCGGAGTAGGCCTCCATCGAATTTAGTTTCTTTTTCATCTGAAAAATTCAAGGCAGCCTCTGCAAATGTATACTTTCCATCTATAATCTGCTGCCGAATAGTGTCTAGTTCCTTTTTTGCCGCATCGATCTGCACCTGAGGTATTTCCGGTTGTATTAGAATGTGCCTGAGGTCTAATTCCTGACCCCGGATCTTTTCAATATAAACGATGTGGTAGCCAAAAATAGTTTCAAAGGGATCGGAGATCTCCCCTTCCTGCATGCTAAAAGCAACGTCTTTGAACTCTTTAACAAACGGGGTCTCCCTGGTCATGCTATAGAATCCGCCTTTTGATTTTGAACCCGGATCCTGGGAGTAGAGGATTGCCTTAACGCTAAAGCTGGCATCGTTATCCTCAATATCAGCTTTGATCTGATTTAATTTGTCTATTACCTTTTGCTTCTCCTCTTCCGGAACCTCCGGAGCCTTAACTATCTGTGAAATTTCCAGCTCCGCTCCAAAAACCGGCCTTTCGTCTTCAGGGATACTGTTGAAAAACTGCCGAACTTCTTCAGGGGTCACCTCAATATCACCGACGATCTGCTGCTGCATGCGTCTGGAGAGCATTTGTAATTTATTGATATCGTACAACTCCTGACGAAAATCTTCAATACTCTCTTTTTTGTAAAAATCCAGCACCTTTTCCATAGAGCCTATACTCTGTACCAATTGCTGAATCTGTCCGTCGCTGGTGGCATTAACCTCATCGTCTGATACTAGAATACTATCCTGTACTGCCTGGTGGGCATACATTCTGTCTTCCATTAATTTGCCCAGAAGGCTGCAATGGGTTATATCGTCCATGGAGGCGCCCTGATTGCGAAGATCTACCAGGGTTTTTTCTATATCAGAATCCAGGATTACATAATCACCAACTACCGCAGCAATACCATCGAGCTTTACCCTTTGCCCGTTGCCGGGGGTACTCTTAGTGATAGCGGGGTCTGCCTGTTTTACAGGCTCAGGTGGCTCTATCTGCGTATCGGGAATTGAGTCCTTTATCTGAGCTGTAGCGGTTACCCCTATCAGGGACAACAACAGACACAACCTATTTATCTTCCTGTTCATATACTTGAAAATTGTTTTCTCTTGTAGCCTCATCAATAATTTCAGTCTCTAGTTTACGAATATAATCGAGCTTACGTCTGTTGAGTAGCACTTGCTTTATGGTGGGGGTTATAAAAGATAGGGGCGCAATTTCGTTAACCTGCCTAACGTCTGTAATATTACCCAAATATACCCCCAATGAATCCTCTAATTCAAAAAATTGTGATTTTTTTAAGTATCGGGCCTCATTCTCATAAGTAAGAGGGGGTATCTCTTCCAGAACACGTGAAACCGGGATCCAAAGCGAATCATTAAAATTTAGTTTTCGAAATTGAACGCCTATTGAATCCAGGTAATACAGGTCTTCCTTATTAAATCGTTTTAGTTTTTCAATGACATCGTCTTTGTTAAGAAACTGTAAGGGTAGTTCCACAAAACGAAGCTGCACCAGTTTCTCCTTTAGTTTAAAGTTCTCTTTCTCCTTTTCATAAAACGTATTTAGCTGGGCCACGCTTATTAGGGTATCTTCCGCTTGGAGAATGAGGGCCTCTCTGTAAGCCCTTGTATATAGGTCTGTTCTATAATCTGCCACAAGGGCCTCAAACTGTTCAAGTTTTTCCTCAGGTAGATTAATTTTTGCCTTGCTGAGTAGCAATTGCTTTACGGCCCAGTCATTGATCAGATTCGTAACCAGGGGAATACTGTCCTCGGCAGAGAGGTTACCAGGTAAAAGAGGTTTAATATCCTCCGGGTAAAGATATACATCCCCTACCCTTGCCAACGGCGGGGTATCTGCATCTTGCCTAAAAAAGTCTCCGCAGGAAACCAGGTTTTGAATGAGCACTACGACTAGCAGCACCCCAGCTGTCTTCATTAACTCTTTTTGTGAAATGCACATTCAGCAAAAATAAGAATTCAATACAGCCGTACAAGAAATCCACTTCCCTATTAACACAAATTTAGTGACCCAAGTTGAATATTTAGTATTTTAGTGTGAATCAAGACGAATGAAAATGAAATATACCTGTGAAGTAGTTGTAGACCTCCCGCGCGATAAGTTTATTGAAAAATTAGACAATCCGGAAAACATGAAGCATTGGCAAACCGGGCTCACCCAGTACAAACTCCTTTCTGATGAAGCGGGTAAGGAGGGAGCCCAGATGGAATTGCATTACAAAATGGGCAAAAGGGATATTGTGATGATTGAAACCATTCTTAAAAGGGATTTTCCAAATGAGTTTCATGCCACCTATGACGCCAAAGGAGTACATAACATTCAAAAGAATTTTTTTGAAGCCATAAATCCCAATCAAACCTTATGGAGGTCGGTCTGTGAATTTCAGTTTTCCGGCTTTATGATGAAACTTATGGGGTTTTTGATGCCCGGAGCCTTTAAAAAGCAATCCATGAAGTATCTGAATGATTTTAAGGCCTTTGCCGAAGAGGGGGTGTCAGTCACTGATAGCAAATAGTTTTTATGGACAGAAAGATCAAATTAATTTGGGATTTTAGAGGTCCGGATGCAAGGGAAGTGGCGAAACACCATGAAAAGCATTTGAAGGAGTATATTCTAAATTCTTCATTACCTATTAAAATAACCGGGAATAAAGACTACAGTATGGCGCACAGTATAGCATTTATGGTGGTTCAGGAATCAGACATGATCCAGGTGCGCGATGCCCTTCTACCCCACAGGGGAGAAGTCTTTGAGGAATAACTACATAGAGACCTAAATACTTTTGATTTTGAAAAATCTTTACTTGCCAATCTTTTTTTATGCAGCACTTCTGGTTTCCTGTTCTGAGAAGCACCTCAACACTGATCCGCTCAAAGCAGTATTGTCTTCAGAAAACCCATTAATAAGAAGGGTAATGGACAGCGTTGACCAATACGAAGTCCAAATCCGATTTACCCAAATAGACCGAAAGAACGATTCGGTCTTTTTCAGGGACTACGATTTTCAGGTCGATGATCAGAAATACTTCTATCCGGCCAGTACCGTTAAATTTCCTATTGCCGTCTTAGCCCTCGAAAAACTTAACCAATTAGATTCTCTGTCCCGGGATCACCGGTATTACATTGAAGGGGATTCCATAGAAGAAACTTTCGCGGAAGACGTTTCAAAAATATTTGCGGTAAGTGATAATCATGCTAATAACCGTTTGCTGGAATTCCTTGGCCAGGATCATATCAACAATAGCCTTGTCAGCAAAGGGATAAATGCCGTAAGAATCTCGCATCGTCTGGGGGTCCATTCGGACCAGGTTACCACCAATCCCCTGGTCATTTATATAAACGACAGTGCAACTATTACGACCACGCCCATTGAAAATAAGGAACCCATGCCATTGAGGTTGCAGAAAATAAGGAAAGGACAAGGATTTTATAAGGCAGATTCCCTTTACCTGGAACCCTTTGATTTCAGCCTTAAGAATTACTACCCTCTTAGCTCACAACACGGTGTCTTAAAGCGGATTATTTTTCCGGAAAAATTCAGGGAAAGCGAACAGTTTCAGCTCTCGGAAAACCAACGCGAATTTTTACTTAAAGCAATGCATACCCTCCCCAGGAATGCCGGATTTGGCGAAGAGGAATACTATGATGGTTATTGCAAATTCTTTATGTATGGGGATACCCTGGCCCGAATCCCGGACCATATAAAAATCTACAACAAAGTAGGTTTTGCCTATGGCACCCTTACTGACTGTGCCTATATCCGGGACGACAAAAATAATATCGACTTTATGATTACGGCAACTATTCTGGTAAACCGGGACGGGATCTTTAATGATGATGCTTATGAATATGACCAGGTAGGGATTCCTTTTCTGGCAGCCCTGGGAAGGGAATTGTACGAATACGAATTAAAAAGGAGCAACTAGTATGGATGGGCTAAGTTTTGATTGTTTTACAAAGAAGATTTACCTGAAGGTCCCTATGGAAAAAATATACTGGTCTTGGGGTACGCCTGAGGGCATCTGCAGTTGGTTCCTGAGGAAGGCAGAATACCGGAATAGCCAGGGGATAATAAGAGCTGCTGCTGAGCAGGTACAGGCCGGGGACACCTATATTTGGGAATGGCATAACTGGGATGGACAAGAAACCGGAAAAGTTCTGAAGGCCAATGGAAAAAACTATTTTGAAATAAGCTTCGCAGGAAGCAGCAGGGTGGCGGTAACCCTGGAAGCCAAAGGGAGTGCCGTACTACTTTCCCTAAGACAGTTTGAAATACCAATAGATGAGGAAAGTAAATTGAAGATTCACTATGGTTGTAGCAATGGTTGGACCTTCTGGCTGGCCAATCTCAAGGCCTTCCTGGAGCACGGGATCTTACTGAACGAAACCTCTCATGACGTGCGTAATGAGCCTTTGTCAGGATATGAATTCGTTAATATTTAGAAAAATAGCCTAGCACAGCTGTCGCAGACTCTAATAAGTGCAGCAGCTATCTTCTAATAATCTTGTAGGAATAAACCTTATTGCCGGTCCTAAGTGAAAGCAAATACAATCCAGCGTTTACTCCCTCCATTTTTATCGTTAATAGTCTTTCCTCAATCTTGTATTGCAAACCCTCCATTCTGTGACCATCAGTTGCAAATAACTCTACTGAGGCATCCTCTGGAAGCTCTTCTTCCAATGCAATGTATAATTCAGGCCCTGATACTGGATTTGGAAATATAAGGGGTTGGCTGTTTAGGAAAATCTGGTCCTTATAGCTTCCCTGGCAGGCCTTATCAGTCCTGATAAGGATATTATTTTCGTCTAGAGACAGGGGTAAGGTGAGTTGCCTATCCGTAGTTTGGAAGACTTCCCCGTTAAGTTCAATCACATAGCGTTCTCCACCCCTGAGATTAAGTGTAATTTCATTCTTTTCTGCATCAATCTTGGAAGATACAGAAAGGCTTTCGGGCTCCTTTATGGTAATATCATAGCAACGTTGGTAACCGTCCTGGCCATCTACGGTAACGCACAGTCTGTAATCGCCTGCTGCCAAGCCAGACATATTCATAAGTTGGGTAAAGGATTCTGTGCGGTTTTCGCCGTTTCCAATAAGGGTGGCCGTATAATCAAGGGTTTCTTCTGCTTCCAGACTAATGGTACCGTTATTGCTGGATATACACGATTCGCCCTTAATTCTGATCATGAAATTGGTAGCCGGAAGGGAAAATATCTCACAGCCATCAGTATTTACGACAGCATTGGCCGGGGTGTTTTCACAAAGGTCGAGTTCATCTGGTACTCCGTCACTGTCGGCATCCCCCTCATTGCTTATTCCACTACCTTCTATGATAGTGATTGACTGATTAGCCTCAAGGTTTTCAAAAACATCAATTATTCCACTGAGCCAGGTAACTTTTAGAGTGGATACCGTTTCAGCATTTCCGAGGCCAATAAATTCATATCCCGAATTTTGTCCCAGATAACCTTCCCCGCATACAGTATATCTGTATTGGCTTTTCCCTGAGGAGACCACTTCAATAACACTTCCTATTCCATCGCGGTTACTGCTTGTACCCTGAAGTTTTACCTTGAGCCAATTATTGGATTTTGAAGAATTATTCTGCCAGAGAAAATTTGGTTCCGTATCATTCATGACCACAATGTCTGGATACCCATCATTGTTGATATCCCCAATAGCATTGGCAAAACTGATCCGGCTGTCATTCTCAAAACCAATGTTTTCCGGTATTTCATAAAGCCCATTGTCATTTTCGTAAAATGCCGATGGAAGTCCAGAAGAACCATCGAGCATTCCACTCACATAAAGGTCCAGATCCGAATCGTTCTCCGCGTCCAGAAATACCGAACCCCAGGCAATACTGTAGAATCCCGTCCCCAATTCTGTT
>CBDUAW010000076.1:0-8728 GCA_965365215.1 uncultured Eudoraea sp.
AATATGTAACGGACTATACTTCTTTGGCGGCGCGACAAATTTGTCCGCTATTGAAAAACCTGAAGGCAAAGAATGAAATGACTGAAAAAGCCCGGAAAATGCTGGTGGCCTGGGAGGATCATCAATTAAACCCTGAATCCAAGGAAGCGGCCATCTATGTCACCTTGGAAAGGCAACTCTGGGATAAGATGGAAGCCCTGGTGGTCCCGGAGGAAATCTTGGCTTTTAGTAGTATTCAATTGACTAGACTGGTAAACTGGTTGGTATTTCCCGACGGAAAGTTTGGAGCGGATCCTATTATGGGCCGGGATGAATTTCTCTTGCAGGCCCTGGAGGAAAGCGTTGAAAAGTTAGCAAAGCGATTAGGAAGTGACATGGCCGACTGGCAATACGGACAGGAAAAGTTTAAGCATATCAAACTTAAGCACCCTATGAGCGCTGCAGTAGATGCAAAAACCCGGGAAAAATTAGAAGTAGGGCCACACCCCAGGGGAGGCAATGGCTTTACAGTGGGCAGCACTGGGGGGAATGACAACCAGTCGAGCGGGGCATCATTCAGGGTAATTATAGACACCGGAAATTTTGACAGCTCTTTGTTTACCAATTCCCCGGGGCAGTCGGGCGATCCGGACAACCCCTTCTATAAAAACCTCTTCGACAGCTGGGCAAAAGACAAGTTCTTTCCCTTGTTTTACAGCAGGAAGAAGGTGGAATCTGTAAAAGCAAAGGTAATAAACCTGGTGCCAAAAAAGTAATTACATCTGGAAAAGGAAAATCACGAAAAATCTTTAGCAACTAATGTTATGAAAAAACTCTTCCTTAAACCCTATCTGATTTTCTGGCTGCTCATTCCTGTGCTCCTGATAATTGGAGCGGTTAGTGAGGAAAAGATGTTGGATTTTAATATTGGATACAATTATTTCGTTATTTCGCGGCTTCATTTTTCCATCCTACTCTCCCTAGTTATGGCAATTCTGGGGTTGGGCTACTGGCTGATGCACTTTGCCAAGCGAAGGTTAAATGGATGGTTGACCGGACTGCATACGGGTTTTACCCTTGGAGGGATGTTTTTGATTTGGCTTTTCTCCCTCTTTTTAAGGAATTCCCAACCAAGCACCTTCCTGGCCGATTATGAGTATAACGAAAAGTGGTATGCTGCCATGCTTGTACTGGGCTTCCTGATATTAGTAGGCCAGCTGTTGTATGTGATTAACCTGCTAATCGGGCTGGTCCGAAAAAGGGAATGAAATTTGTGGATATATGGTATCAAGACCCTTGGGAGGCAATAATTCCAGTTAAAGAATTGAATACTATAATTCTCATTGATATGAGACAAACACAAATACTCATACTACTGTGGCTTTTTTCAATCAGCTCATTTGGCCAGGACCATTGGGAAAAGAAAGAACATCAACTGCTCCTGCAATGGAAAGAAGGACAAATTTCCTCAAAAATGGTCCATCTAAAAATGGAAAAGGAGGCCGGTAAAATTGCTAACCGACTTAAGGCATGGTATATACAGGCTGTAGAATTGGACAATCCTGCAAATTCAGGGATTAGCCTCAGTTTTATAACAGATAGTATTGACGTTGCTGAATCCACATCTGAATATCTGAAAATGACCTTTATCAACGATACCGATAAGGCCTTGACTATTCAAAGATTTGATGCCACAATTGGAGGTGTGCAGGAATTTTTTTTTATCGATGGTATATGGGTAGTCAACCGGGAAAAGCGTATTTATATCTGTGGCAATAGCTACTTTCAGAAAAAGTTGAAACCCTTTAGCCAGTTGGACTTCAAAGTAAGAAATAGGGGGTTGATTCCTGGAGAAATAGAAGTTGATTACAAAATTGTGATGGCCGTTGAAGATGAAAAATACGAATCCAGCGTTATCAAAGTAAAGCTTTATGAAAATCAATATAAACGTTTAAAACAAAATTAACCTAAGCCAGCATTTACTCCTATGAATATTACACGGAGAGACATCAAGTTTTTCTTTTTCGGGATATTGACTATGATCCTGATTGAAATCATCTTTAATTGGGCAGACTTCAAAAAGGGTGTCCAGGACGGTTATAGCAGCATACGAGCTGAAACGGTAGTAAAAAAATAGTTAATGGTGGTCCATCAGATTAGCTCTAATTAGTCCACCAAACTCCAATAAAACCTTGCTAATGATTAAAAGGAATTTAGCGCTTATCATTATTGCAGTTAGTTTAATTCTCATCCTGGTCAATATTTTATTCACCTCAGACCAAATGGATCTGGGATACTGGCTGCGAATTGTTGCTGTGATCTTCCTGATATTAGCCATGTTGGTGAGCATCTGGGATAATGGTAAAAAAAGTGAACCTGAACTCTTGCACCAGGTTCTGGATACCTTTTATCCCATTATTAATGAATATCAGCTTAAAGTTGAAAAAACAGATAAGCACCAGGTGCATTTAATAGGGGCCAATTGCCTGATAGAAATTAGCTGGCATATGGGAGAAATATTTGTCTATATAAAAGAATCTAAGGAGGGTAATGGGATAAATCCTATGCGATGGGCCCATATTTTCAACAAGGTGGATTATAAGGACATCATCAGGCAGGAATATTCCCCCAAAATGGTTCTGGGAGATATTATCAAATACAATTTATTTCTGGAAAGCACCTATATTAGACTCTTCTGTAAGGAGCTTTTAGAAGGGGATTTCTCAAAAGCAGCAACATACTTTGAAAATAGGGACAGCCATGAATGGGAAATGTATGCCTATTTTGAAAATCGAAAATAGCAGTACCTGTAATTTTTCCAATTCCTTACGAAATACAGAATGGTTGCTGTGTATAGTATGTTAGAACCCACGGTTTTTCCTAAATTTATACATGGTCCAGAAATTGAACAACGCCATCCTGTTCCTTTTTTTGTGTGGCTTAGCCTTTCCGCTTGCTGCACAGCAATATGGCTATGTGCAGTATAACTCGGCCTCAGGGGCGCCATTCGATAAGGTTTCCTCTGTGATCCAGGACCAGGAGGGGTTTCTGTGGATTGGCAGCCAGAACGGCCTGTATCGCTTTGACGGGATCCACTTCGACATCTACAGTCTCCATAACAAAAGCCAGTTTATCCATCAGCTGCAACAGGACGGGGAAGACCTCCTTTTTGTGAATGACATAAGTGTATCTCAGGTTGAAAATCTGGATACAAACCCAACTGTAAATACCCTGCTGGAAGCCAGCATCAATGAAAATGATACCCTTCCGTTCTACCCTAACGGTTTTATTCGGACCCAAAAGCAAGAGCTATGGATAAGTCAGTCTAACCATAGCATAGGCCGATTGAGTAGGGAAGGTTATAAGACCTATCCTTTCTCCTCCTCGGACACTGCCCAAAAATTGGAACTCCAGGAAGACGCCGAAGGGGTCATTTGGGCCCTTAGTCCACTGGATGGTTTGTTTCTGTTCAACCCGGATACAGATTCCTTTACGCAGCAGCTAAAAATTGAAAACGGGAACAGCCTCTTGATCCATAAGGAATACCTCCTGGTAGGTAGTGATAAATTAAACGTCTTTATCCTCCAAGGAAACCGCCCCCTCTTGCTTAAGACCATCCCAATAGAAGAAGATGTTATTACGGCCATGCATGTGGACCAGCACGGGCAATACTTTGTGGGGACCCAAAAAGGGAAACTATTTAAATTTTCAAACCTGGACAGCGCTCCGCAAACCATTTATGGTGCCAACGAAGCTCACCGTGTGGAGGAGCTCAATTTTAAACGGATCAATGAAATCTATGTCACTTCAGATAGGGTGGAGAACAAGGATAAACTATGGGTCAGTTCCGAGACAGGACTCTGGCTGCTCCAACGCCGATTTTTTAAAACAGTGCAGGATCTGCCAATGAATAACCCCATCAGTATTGCTATTGGCAAGCAGGGGAATGCCTGGGTGCCGATGAATTTCCTTTATGAAATTAGCCCGGAGGAGGATGAGTTCGTGGCCAGGCCCATCTATAACAATATGCAGGTAAATGCGGTAGCAGAGGATGCCGGCGGTTTTACCTGGGTCTCCAAAACTACCCCCAAGGTGGAACTTATTAAATATGACAGGAATAGGGTGGTTAGGCGGTACGACTTCCACGAGCGGGGAGAGGCTATTTTTGTGCTGTATCCGGACCGCAAGGGAAACCTCTGGTTTTGTCAGGCACCCCTTAACAAACCTATTCGGGGCGTTGCCAAAATCAATGCGCAGGGAGAAGTTTCCTATTACGATGAAACCAAAGGATTTTCGAGTCGGGTGCTGGCTATAAAAGAGAGTTCCCGGGGAGAAATTTACGCCGTGGGGATAGGGGAGGAAAGTTATTTGTACCGCTATGATGCCGAACAGGACCGGTTTGTAAACCTGAGTCCCAAGTTACCGTTTACGGCCATCCTGAATTTTGAGGCCCATGATTTAACTATAGACGATAGGGGGGTGGTTTGGCTGGCCACTACCGATGGCTTACTCCGCTACGATTCCGAAAAGATCACCCTGATCCAAAATGACCTTTTAGGACAGGAGGAGGTACGGGGAGTTACGCATTATTCAAATGACAATATCTGGATTGCCACGGCCACCAAAGGCCTGGTCTTTCACCGGCAAAATACGTCAACTGCCCTCGGGGAACAGGAGGGTTTACCCTCCGTAATCAATGCCTACCGCTGTATCACTACGGATGCTGAAGGCCGGCTATGGGCCGGAACCCCGGAGGGCCTGGTATACTCGCGGATCTCGGCCGCTACCTTGCCCTATTCCAATACCCCCCGACTTCGAAACATTACCCTTGATAAGGAGGACTATAAACAGGATAAGGACGAGGGCATCAGGCTAGGCAAAAACCAGGAACTACAACTACAGTACACCAATTTATCCTTTCCGGCAAAAGATGTGCAATATCAATACCGACTGTTGCCCGAGGAAGACCGGCAAATATTGCTAGAAGAACAGAACTGGCAATCGCATGGAAATAACAACACCTTAAAATTAAGCGAATTGGCATTGGGGGATTACTATCTGGAACTACGGGCCAAACAACCCGGGGGCTACCAGTGGAGTGATCCTTTGGAATTGCGGATGAACGTGTTTCAACCATGGTACTTACAATCATGGCTGCTGTATGGATTGTTGGGTTTGATACTACTTTCCACCGCCTATTACTTCCGCTTTTATGTAAAGAAACGTTTCCGAAGGTTCCAGCGGGTATTACAGTATTCAAATGAAAAACTGGCTGATAAGGAGGCGCAACTGCTAGAAAAGATCCGGGAATTTGAGGCGCAGAAGGAAGAACTGGACAATGCAAATTCCAACATCCAAACCCTGGAATTGTTCATTAAGGAAATCCCTGAAAAGGCCTCCTGGGATGACATCATCACGGCCATGGGAAAGGCGGTGAACCAATCTGAGGATGTCAACGCTTTTGAGATTGCATTTAAGGAAAAGGATGAGATTGTCCACAGGGGTTATTCGGACCAGGAACGGAGCGGTTATACCTTCCGGAGCAAACCCTTTGACATTAAAAACAGCCTTACTTGCTGGGCCATGGCCAACAACAAGGATATTTTCATTAATGACTATAAGACGGAGCATACCCAGTACATCCAGGAAAAGGAGGCCTACCACTTTAATTCTCTCTTGTTTATTCCTTTTACCTTAGAGAACAATCAACCTGTAGTCCTTTGTGCCTATAGTGTCAGGAAAAACGATTTCGACCATAATGACCTGCTTATGTTTAAGATCCTCGCCCGGTTTATCCACTTTACTATCCGTCACGAATTAACCAAGCAAGTATGAGGCAACTGTTTTTGCACATATTAACCATTTCCTTGCTGTTGGGAAGCACGCTGCAAGCCTACGCAGAAGGTGATACCCTGGTGGTGGGGATCTACCATAATCCGCCATTTGTGATCAAAACAGACGACAATAACTACGAAGGCCTGAGCATTGAGCTTTGGGAAAGCATCGCAGAGAGTTCCAATCTGAATTTCCGCTACCAGCAGTACTCAGACTTTATCGGGATCTTAAAAAGGCTGGAGTACCGGGAAATAGACCTCACCATAAATCCTATGGATGTGAATGATCTGCGGGTAGATAAGTTTGATATGACCCAGCCCTATTTTATCTCAAGTATTGGTGTGGTTATCCCTGCTATGAACCGCTCGGCCCTTAGTGTATTTATCAGTAATATTTTCTCCCTGGCTTTTTTCAAGATCATCCTGCTGCTAATTCTCATCATTTTTGTCTTTGGTTTTTTCCTGTGGCTGGTGGAACGCCGGCATAATAAATTTCAATTTAGGCCCGGTCTATTGGGGTTGTTCGACGGGCTGTGGTGGTCTGCCGTTACTATGACTACCGTGGGTTATGGGGACAAGGCCCCCAAGTCGAACCTCGGGAAGGCCGTGGCCATTATCTGGATGTTCACAGCGGTGATCATTATTTCCAGTTTTACCGCCGGGATTGCGTCTACCCTCACCATCAGCGGGTTACAGACCGACATTGAAACGGCCGAGGATATTCGGCTGGTAGAGAATATTTCAGTAGTAGGGGCTACCAGCAGTGAGTCCTATTTGCTACAAGAGGAGATGCCCATTAATCAGACCTATGCGTCGCCCATCCTGGCCCTCAGAGCCCTGGCGAAAAAAGAAAATGATGTACTGCTACACGACCATACTATTTTACAATACTACATCAACCGTTTATCCTTAAACGAGAAAGTAAAACTATTACCCATCACCCTGAGAGAGAACTATCAGAGTTTTATGTTGCCCAAGGACCACCCCTCCTTTGACGTGATCAATGTGGGCTTGATGAAGGAGATCCAGAAGCCGCGCTGGGTGGAATTACAACGGAAATACGACGTTGACGGGCGCTGATCACTAGCAGTAAATCATTATCTTTAAGTAAGTTGATACAAGGATATTCCACAACGGCATGGTCTGTCATTTATGCTTGATGAAATGGATAAAGAACAGCTTATAGCATGGCTGCTGCAGGGCGATGTTTCCCTGCAATATCAGGTGCTCCGGGATCTGCTGGGGCAGGATAGAAAAGAGCTTCAGAAGCGAATAGCTACCGAAGGCTGGGGGAAACGTTTCTTGTCGAAAAGAAAGGCCAACGGGCACTGGGGGCAAAAATTCTATCAGCCGAAATGGACCTCTACCCACTATACCCTGATGGATTTACGGAATCTGTGCATTACCCCTGATCATCCCCTGATCCGGAACACTATTGCATTGATCCTTCAAACGGAAAAGGCCAAAGATGGGGGTATTTTGCCAATTGGGAAGGAGCAGCTGACCGACCTCTGCATCAACGGAATGTTTTTGAACTACGCCTCCTATTTCAGGGCAGAGGAAGCGGACCTGCATTCTGTGGTAGATTGCATTCTGGGGCAGATCATGCCCGATGGGGGTTTTAATTGTTGTTCTGCCTGGGAGAAGGTTCGCCATAGTTCGCTGCACACTACCATTTCTGTTTTGGAGGGACTAACCGAATTCGAAAAGATTGGCTACACCTACAGGCTTCCAGAAATTCAGAATGCTAAAAAATCAGCAGTAGAATTTATCCTGATGCACCAGTTGTTTTTGTCGGACAGAACTGGAGAGGTAATCAACAAGGCCTTTTTAAAGCTTAGCTATCCCAGCCGATGGCGGTATGACATCCTTAGGGCCCTGGATTACTTTCAGTATGCCGGGGTAAAATGGGATGAGCGAATGCTGCCGGCTCTAAAGGTATTGTTGAAAAAAAGGAATAAGGACCAAAGCTGGAATGTACAGGCCAAACATCCCGGGCAGCTACATTTTGAAATGGAAAAGGCCGGGAAGCCCAGCCGGTGGAATACGCTCAGGGCCCTGCGGGTGCTGAGCTATTATCAAGCCAGGGGATTAAATGCAATACAAAAGGAAAGAATAAAGATCAATAGGATTTAAAATGAAAAGTGGTACCATCTTGTTTTTTGTGCTTACTTTTTTGCTTTCTCTCCCGTTTTATATTCTTAATACCCTTGCTTTTAACCATATTCTGGGAGGTCCTGAGTTAGGACCTTTATATATTGCCCTCTTCACTATTACCCCACTTACTGCGGCCTCCATCCTGACTTACCGAAGCAAGGGAATGGTTGGTCTAAAGATCCTTTTTAAAAGGATGCTGGACTTTAAGCGGATCATGAAGAAGAGTTGGTATCTGGTAATTCTGTTCCTTCCATCCGTCCTTTATTTACTTTCCGCAGGAGGATTGCTTGCAGCCGGGCTTAAATTGCCCCCTGCCTTGCTTAGGGTGGTATTATTGCCTGCGGTTATACCATTCTTCTTCCTGCTGGCTGCAGGGGAAGAGATAGGCTGGATGGGATATGCCTTTAATCCTATGCAAGACAAACATGGGGCTATTAAAGCTGCTTTGATCCTCGGGGCAATCTGGGCCATATGGCACCTACCGTTTTTTATTTTTGTGATAACAGACCCTTGGGTTTTCACTGCACAACTCCTCACCCTGGTAGGTGGCCGGGTGCTAATAGCCTGGATCTACAATAACACAGGAAAAAGCGTCTTTGCGGCCATTTTGTATCATGCGGCAGACAATGTATCCATGGTGGGTTTGCCAGAGATCAAATCAATCATTCCCTGGGGTTCTGTTATGCATTGTCTATTGGTAGGGCTTGCGGCCTTGGTGGTTACCATATTATGGGGAGGTAGAACCTTGAATACATTAT
>CBDUAW010000077.1:0-8715 GCA_965365215.1 uncultured Eudoraea sp.
TAAGTTTGATCCTATCTCACAAAAGGAATATTTTGAGATGGCCGCATTTTTTAACAATATCAGGGAATTAGGAATGACAGGGGATGATGGAAATTACGGCCCTTTATTGCCGCTGCCCGACGCCGATACAGAATCAAAGCTCCGAACCCTTGAAAAAGAAATTCGAGAGAAAGAGAAAGAATTACAACTCACCAAAAAGGAAATAGCCGATTTAAATCGCTACGTGAAATCCCTACCTGCCAATGCAAAGAACGAAAGTCTTCTGGGTCACTTTACCTTTGATCGGGTTGATAGAAAACCCGGACAAAAAAAGGGGCATGTAATAGATGGCAATCCAAAAGTAAGCTCGCGGGAGGCTCCTTTGGTGGTGAAGGGGGTATCCGAAAATGCCCTGAGATTTAATGGGGAATACGATGAGGTATCCCTGCATGACCTCCCCAATTTTGAATGGACCGATCCTTTCTCTGTTAGTCTTTGGTTTAATACCACAAAAAGAGAAGCTGGAAAAACCCAAACCCTCCTGGGAACAAGCGGGGAGAAAAACAATTTTTGGCGGGGCTGGGATTTTTACCTCGATAGCCTAAATTATTTGAATGCACGGTTAATTCATTCCCTGCCACACAACTACATTCATGTTCGTTCTCAAGATTCTCTTACAACAAATAAGTGGCATCATGTGGCTTTTACCTATGACGGCTCTGGTAAGGCCAGAGGGCTTAAGCTTTATATTAATGGGAAAACCACAGAAAGTGCTACAGAATTCGACCAGCTTTATAAGTCTATAAAAACCATTAGAATTGCTTCGCACGAATTATACAATCAACCCGTAAGGGTTGCTAAAAGCTACCGTGGTTATACCGGAGAAAATGGAATTTTTCTCGGAGATATGGATGAAATACGGGTATATGGAAGGAAGGTGTTGCCTCATGAAATTGCTCAGATCTATGGCGATCCTGAAATAGAAAAAGTCCAGGCAACAGAATATTTTGTTGCAAAATCTCCAGAGGTCAAAAAAATACAGCAGCAATTAAAACTTTTAAGGGACCAATGGCTGAATTATATGATCCCGGTGAAAGAGGTTATGGTAATGGAGGAAATGACAGCTTCGCGTACTGCTTATGGCTATAACAGAGGCAACTATGAAGAGCCCATTTATGAAGTGGAAGCAAATACGCCCTCAGTACTGCCCCAATTTTCAGCGGACTACCCCAGGAACCGGCTGGGATTGGCACAATGGATTTTTGCCAAAGAAAATCCCTTAACGGCACGGGTGGCGGTTAACAGGTATTGGCAAATGCTTTTTGGAAGGGGCCTGGTAAACACACCTCAGGACTTTGGAGTACAGGGCGCGCTTCCCACCCACCCTGAACTATTAGATTGGCTTGCAGTGTACTTCATAGAAAAGGACTGGGACCTTCGAACCCTGTTAAAAACAATGGTGCTATCGCATACATACAGGCAAAGTTCCGTAATAAGCGAGGAAAGTCTCCTAAGTGATCCGGAAAATGAGCTGTATGCCCGGAGCAACAGTTACCGCCTCCCAGCAGAGATGATCAGGGACAATGCCTTGGCTGCCAGCGGATTATTAGTGAAACAAATCGGTGGGCCAAGTGTAAAACCCTACCAGCCTGGAAATCTTTGGATCGAGAAAAACAGTTTCTCCCATAAACTGATGAACTACAAAGAGTCTAAGGGCGATAGCCTTTATCGACGGGGGTTGTACACCTTTATAAGAAGGACTGCCCCACATCCTGCAATGACTGCCTTTGATGCCCCTTCACGTGAAATTTGTATTGTAAAAAGGGAAAATACCAATACCCCGCTTCAGGCCCTGGTTCTTCTCAACGATACCCAATTTGTGGAAGCGGCAAAAATTCTGGCGGCACGAATGAAAAGTGAGGGAGGGACTTCCTTAGATGAACAGATCACTTACGGTTTTCGTCTTGCCATCAGCAGAATGCCGAAAAAGGAGGAAGTCGAGATCCTAAAGGGCTTGTACAGCGACCAGAAAAACAGGTTTGTAAATGATAAATCTGCGGCAAGCGCTTTGTTATCTGTTGGTCAAAAACAACTCGATATAGCTTCTCCAAGGGAGGAAATTGCTGCAATGACCATGGTGGCAAATACTATCTTAAATCATGATGAGACCTATATGAAACGATAAAACCGGGGCTTATGTGCACACACCATCACAATAAAAATTATTCAAGGCGAGATTTTTTGACCAAAACAACACTAGGTATGGGTGCCTTAACTTTAGCGTCTTTCCTGGACCCCTTAATGCTCTCTGCAAATCAATATGCTTCCCGGCCCGGCGGAGGAAGTCTTGGCCAGCCACATTTTCCGCCCAAGGCAAAGCGTGTAATCTATTTATTCCAAAGTGGTGCTCCTTCTCAGCTGGATCTGTTTGACTACAAACCGCTGCTTCAGAAGATGAATGGACAGCAGTTACCCGAGAGTGTACTGCAGGGACAACGCCTCACTGGGATGTCTTCGGGACAAGCAAGTTTACCCCTGGCAGGCACCATTTTTGACTTTAAACAACACGGTGATAGTGGAGCATGGATGAGTGATCTAATGCCTCACACGGCAAAGATTGCAGATGAACTGTGTTTTATAAAGTCTATGTATACCGAGGCTATTAACCACGATCCAGCCGTAACTTTTTTCCAAACCGGCTCCCAACTGCCGGGAAGGCCCTCCATTGGGTCCTGGGTGAGTTATGGGTTAGGTTCTGATAATAAGAATTTACCTGAGTTTGTTGTTCTTGTTACGAAAGACAAATACGGGCAACCACTTTATTCCAGGTCCTGGGGTAATGGGTTCCTCCCTTCACAGCATCAGGGTGTTCAATTCCGGTCAGGAAAAGATCCTGTGCTGTACCTCACCAATCCGCCTGGTATTGATGGCCAAAGCAGAAGGGAACAACTAAATCATCTACAGCAATTACAAAAGATCAATCACCAGGATGTTGGAGACCCGGAAATTTTGGCCAGGATGGCTCAATATGAAATGGCCTTCAGGATGCAAACCTCAGTTCCGGAAATAATGGACACCTCAGACGAATCCGAGTCCATATATAAACTATACGGGGAAGACAGCAGAAAGCCCGGTACCTTTGCAGCCAACTGTATCCTGGCCCGAAGATTAGCAGAAAGGGATGTCAAGTTTATACAGTTGTACCATCAGGGATGGGACCAGCATGGAAATCTGCCGAATGCCATCAGGGTTCAGTGTAAGGAAACAGATCAGGCTACCGCAGCTCTGATAACCGATTTAAAACAAAGGGGAATGTTGGAAGACACTTTGGTCATCTGGGGTGGTGAGTTTGGCCGAACCAGTTATTCTCAGGGTCAGTTAACTCCGGATAATTTCGGGAGAGATCACCACCCTAAGTGCTTTACCATATTTATGGCCGGTGCAGGAATAAAAAAGGGCATTACCCTTGGAGCAACAGACGACTTTGGCTATAACCTCATCGAGCGGCCGGTACATGTTCATGATTTTCAGGCTACCCTGATGCATCTGATGGGAATTGATCATGAGAAACTTACCTTCAAATTTCAGGGCAGGAGATTCAGGCTTACAGATGTACATGGCAAAGTGGTAAAGGAGGTTTTGGCTTAAATACCGGGAACAATGGAGAATAAACCAATCAAAAGAAGGGATTTTATTAGAAAAACAACTGTTGCCAGCCTGGCTGGTATAGCAATGCCATCCCTTTCATTCTCAAGTAAATCACTCAAAATTATGGACTATGATCCGATTGTAGGACAGGGAGCATTCAGGTATAAGGTTGATAAGGAATGGGGGGTTCAGGATCCCCGGAAAGTCCCTGTAGAAGATTGTCACGAGATGGTATTGGATTCCAAAGGTCGCATTTTTATGACCACTACCGGAAAATCCAATCACAATATCCTGATATACGACAAATCAGGGAAAGTATTAGATTCCTGGGGCAAAGACTTTCCAGGCGCCCATGGGCTTTCAATTTTTGGCGAAGGTTCAGAGGAAGTATTATTCATTACAGATCCTGATACACACAGGGTTCATAAGACCACCTTAGATGGAAAAGTCTTGATGACCCTCAAAAGACCCAGGGAAATTAATGCGTATGTAAGCGATGCGGATTTTAAACCTACGGAAACAACAATAGCGCCTAATGGGGATATTTATGTTGCTGACGGATATGGAAAAAATTTCATAATCCAATACAATGCATCAGGTGAGTACATTCGGCATTTCGGCGGAACCGGAGATGGCAACTCGGAGTTTCAATGCTGCCATGGCATTACGATCGATACCAGAAATAATGAGGAATCTACCCTTTTGATCACCTCCCGTGCAAGGCAGGAATTTAAAAGGTTTACTTTAGATGGAGAGCACTTAGAAACCATAGCCCTGCCGGGTTGTTCCATATGCAGGCCGGTTATAAAAGGTGACTATCTGTATTTTGCAGTAATTGTGACCAAAACCTGGGATACCTATGATGGAATGTTAGCGGTCCTTGATAAGGATAACAAAGTGCTATCTTTCCCAGGCGGCAGCCAACCAATTTATGAAGGAGATATATTAGAACCCCCGGAATATGATAGGAAAACGTTTCGCAATCCCCATGATGTCCTGGTAGATAATGATGAAAATCTTTATGTACCACAGTGGGCCTCAGGAAAAACCTATCCTATAAAACTGCACCGAGTATAAACTTGGAGTCTTAATTATAAAAAGTCTTTCTGCTAATGCAAATCTTAGATCTAATTGGTCATTTACATCCACTGCTGGTACACCTACCGATAGGCTTCCTGTTGCTGGCAATACTTATGGAATTTTGGCCATGGGCTGAACCGGATAGTAAAATTCTTGGGTATATCTGGCTGCTTGGAGCAATCGGGGCCCTCCTTTCGGCAATCACCGGCTTAATGCTGATTGACAGTGGTAGGTATATAGAACACGATTTTTTCTGGCATAAATGGCTTGGTATTATCCTGGCCCTATTGGCATGCTTTGCCTGGTGGACCAAAACCAGATCCAAAATCAGTTCTTCTCACATAGGGAAAATCATCAGTGGATTGGTCCTGATACTTGTTTTCGTAACGGGACATCTAGGCGGAGATCTCACTCACGGGAAAGGCTTTCTGTTGAAAAATGCTCCTACTTCCGTACAAGATGTAATGGGGTATCCTACTCACAAAGCGTCCTATGACCCTATCGTGAATAATGATTCTATTTCGGTTTACTCTTCCCTGGTAAAGCCCATTCTCGATGCTAAATGTGTAGCATGCCACAACCAAAATACTGCAAGGGGAGCTTTAGACCTCACCAGTGTTGAGGCATTTAAAAATGGTGGTTTTAACGGCCCTGTTCTGGTCCCGGGTAACAGCAGCGAAAGTATCTTGTTTAAACGAATTACCCTTAGTCCGGACAGGACGGAATTCATGCCTCCGGATGGGATTCCTTTAACCTATAGGGAAACAAGGCTCATTGAATGGTGGATTGACAGTGGCCCAGTATGGGAAGAACCTCTTAAAAACATGGATGTCCCTGAAGATATAGGCAGCGTCTTGATACAACTATACAAGTTGGATACTAAACCCAAACCCTGGTATGAAACCGTAGTACTTCCTTCCTTAGACAGTACCAAAGTTTTAAAGTTGCAGGAAATGGGATACACGGTGAAATTCTTAAGTAAGGATAATACCCTCCTGGATATTAAATACGCTAAAGATGATCTCAATGAAAATAAGCTGGAGGCATTGAATGAGGTGGCTGAATATATTACCTGGCTTTCGCTTGCAAATTCGAATGTAGAAGACGGATGGTTAAGCATTATCCCCAATTTTTCAAATTTAACCCGACTACAATTAGAACGTACGGCTGTTACAGACAGTACTGCAAAACATATCTCCGTCCTTGAACATCTTGAAACCCTGAATCTCTATAAAACGCAAATTACCGATGCTTCCCTCGGGGATATTGAAACCCTTGAATCCCTGAAACGAATTTACCTATGGGGATCCAAAGTTAGTGAAGAAGGGATTGCCAACCTTAGGAAAAATCGAAATGACCTGGAAGTCATTGCCGGGATCTCTTCCAAATGAAATCCTAAAAGAGTCCAATTATAATACGGGCTAAGCTAAAAAACTTATTTTTGGACAAATTTAGTTTGCCGTGAAAGTCTTATTGTCTCTCATCCTCGCCTTCTTAATGTTATCTTTTTCCTATGCACAGGAAACAACTGAGCAGGAGAAACAAATAAATATTATCTATGGTGCCAATTTCACCAAGGACGAGGTAAAATATCCCGGGGCATCTATATTTAGTAAAGATACCAGACAGGTTCAGTTTGAACACCAGGGTGCAGAATTATGGTGTGATGCCGCCCTTTTTTATCAAAAAGAAAACAAGCTTGTCGCCGTGGGCAACATCAGCATGAAACAAGGCGATTCCATCCAGATGACCAGCAAAAGAATTGATTATGATGGAAATACCAAACTTGCCAAAGCCAGGGAAAATGTGGTGTTGAAAAATGCTCAAATGACTTTGCGAACAGATACCTTGTATTTTGACAGGGAGGCGCAGGAAGCGTTTTATAATACTTCCGGGCAGGTTATTGATTCAGCCAATACCCTCACCAGTACCATTGGACGCTATTTTATGACCAACAAGAAGTATCAGTTTCTGGATAGTGTTTTTATTCGCAATCCTGAGTACACAGTAGAATCAGAACGTCTGGATTACTATACTACCTCTAAGAACGTTTATATGTACGGACCCTCTACCATAACCGGGAAAACCTACAAAATTTATAGTGAAAGGGGGTTTTACGATACCAAGATTGAAAGTGGCTACGGGATCAGGAACACTAAAATAAATTACAATAATAGAATCATAGAAGGAGACAGTGTCTATTTTGATAAGGCAACGCAATTTGCATCAGCGACAAACAATATTACCGTTACCGACACCATCAATAAAGGAATAATCAGGGCGCATTATGCAGAGGTCTACAAAGGTAAGGACTCGGTATTTGCAACGATAAGGCCGGTGGCCATTAATCTTGTAGAGCAGGATTCACTTTACATTCACGGGGATACCCTTATGATAACCGGGAAACCTGAAGCACGGATCCTTCGAGCCTTTCGGAATGCGAAGTTCTATAAGACCGATTTAAGTGGTAAATGCGACTCCATTCATTTCACAGAAAAAAATGGGGTTACCCAACTAATCAAAGAACCTATTCTCTGGAATTTGGAAAACCAGATGACCGGGGATAGTATTCATCTGATCTCCGATCTTGAAACAGATAAGATGGATTCCCTGAAGGTCATTAATAACGCCTTTATCATTTCGCTCGATAGTATCGGTAAAAAAGGTTATAACCAGGCTAAAGGAAAGGACCTTTTCGGAAAATTTATTGATAATGAGCTCAAAATAGTGGACCTGGTAAAGAACACCGAAGTCATTTACTATATGTATAATGACGACAATGAACTCATTGGCATCAACAAAACAATTTGCAGTGCTATCCGCTTGACACTGGCGCAAAGCGATATTGAGGATATTACTTTTTTTACCAACCCGGACGGGGATATCTTCCCGGAAAAAGATCTTCCTGAAAATAGCCGGAAACTTCGGGGTTTTATCTGGAGGGGAGACGAACGGATCAGGAACAAGGACGACATTTTTGATGAGGATGATAACAATATTGTATTAGCTGTAATCAGAGGCGTTAACAGGCCCATTGATTTGGAAGCGGATGAGGAAGATCGCTTAAACAACGAAGGTGACCCTCTGAATAAAATCCCCCCTTCTAATAACAAAAGTCAGGAACCTGAAAAGGTGCCTGCCCCTTCTGGTCAAAAGCAACAATGAAAGAGGACTTTCTAAAATATCAGGCGCAAACCACCCCACATCCCCTTGGCCTGGAAATTTCACGTGCAGAGGGAAGTTATATTTATGATGCCAAAGGAGCGGCACATCTCGATTTTGTAGCAGGGGTATCTGCCTGTAGCCTGGGGCACTGTCATCCCAAGGTAGTCTCAGCCATAAAGGCACAGGTTTCCAAATATATGCATGTAATGGTCTATGGGGAGTTTATTTTGGGGCCTTCCCTTGAATTATCCAAAGCCCTGGCTGCCGTATTACCACCTGACCTGGATTGTACCTACCTGGTAAATTCGGGAACTGAGGCTATAGAAGGGGCCATTAAATTAGCAAGGCGTTTTACCGGCCGCTCACAGATAATTGCCGCCAAAGATGCCTATCACGGCAATACCCTTGGCAGTCTTAGCCTTATGGACCTGGAAGAACGCAAGGCACCTTTCAGGCCCTTGTTGCCCGATATTCGTTGGATTGAATTTAATTCTGAAAGCGATATCCATAAAATTTCCAGAAAAACAGCCGCTGTTGTTTTAGAAACCATTCAGGGCGGCGCTGGCTTTATATTACCGCAACCCGCTTACCTGAAACGGCTAAGGCAACGATGTAATGAGATGGGAACTATGCTGATTTTGGATGAAATACAGCCTGGATTTGGCAGAACAGGGAAACTCTTTGCCTTTGAACATTATGAATGTGTTCCTGATATTTTAGTGATGGGCAAAGGGATGGCTTCGGGTCTCCCAATTGGCGCTTTTACCGCTTCTTCAGAAGCAATGAAGAGCTTAAGCGATGCTCCAAAGTTAGGTCATATCACCACTTTTGGAGGAAACCCTC
>CBDUAW010000078.1:0-8713 GCA_965365215.1 uncultured Eudoraea sp.
CTTACACAGAGATTATCTTCCATCTTCCTGGACCATGTTCTCCCCAACCTTTGTGGATATAGGGATATTTATAGGAACTATAGGGTTTTTCTTTGTACTCTTTTTATTATATGCCAGGACCTTCCCGGTAATTGCGCAGGCAGAAGTAAAATCTATCCTGAAATCTTCAGGGGAAAGATATAAGGCATTAAGGGCTGCGGGGAAACCACTCTATACCATCAACAAAAATGGAATAGTTAGAGAGACCATTTTAGATTCTGAAGTAGAAGAAGAAAGTGTTCCTTCAGCTGCGTCTCCGGAAACGAATTTATTGAGATCCATAGGTAGTTTCGATGCGAGTACGCAGAAACCTGATAATTTACAGCGCGTAAAAGGGATAGGGCCGCTTATGGAGAAAACGCTCAATAAATTGGGAATATTCAGCTTTCTGCAGGTGAGCCGAATGACCCAAAAGGAATATGATCTGCTAGACAATCTTACAGGTGCCTTCCCTGGGAGGGCGCAACGCGATGATTGGGCAGGGCAGGCAAAATTGTTTTTAAATACGGATAAATAATTATGGCTGGAACCAAGATACATGCCTATTATGATGATGACGATGTGCTAATGCACGCCGTTAAAAAAGTAAAGGCCGAGAAACATCATATTGAAGAGGTGTACTGTCCGTTTCCGGTACACGGGTTAGACAAGGCCATGGGCCTGGCACCAACGCGAATAGCCATCACCTCATTTATGTATGGCTGCCTGGGGCTAACAGTGGCTATAGTAATGATGAACTATATCATGATAGACGACTGGCCAATGGATATTGGGGGAAAGCCAAGTTTCAGCTATCTTGAAAACATGCCGGCATTTGTGCCTATTATGTTTGAAATGACCGTCTTCTTTGCAGCCCACCTTATGGTTATTACCTTCTATTTAAGGAGTAAACTATGGCCCTTCAAGAAGGCAGAAAATCCCGATGTGAGGACTACCGATGCCCATTTTGTTATGGAAATTGAAGTACACAATAATGAATCAGAATTAAAGGATCTGTTATTGGATACAGGGGCAGTTGAATTGAACATTATAAAAAACAGTCATTAAATAATGAGGGGTTCTATCAAAATATTATCGTTGCTGGCTATAATCCTGATTTTGGCAGCTTGTGCAGACAATAGCAGGCCCAACTATCAGTATATGCCCAATATGTACGAACCGGTAGGGTATGAAACTTACAATGAAGTAGGATTTCTGCCGGAGGGCACCGAAGCCCTGACACCGCCGGATAACACCATCAAAAGAGGATGGCTGCCATATGAGTTTGAAAACAATATTGAAGGAAAAGAACTGGCAAGGGCGCAAATGAGCCCGTTAGACTCGCTCAACAGTGAGGAGAATTTAGCGAAGGGTAAGGAGCTGTATGATATTTATTGTGCTATTTGCCACGGGCCGCAAGGAAAAGGGCAGGGTACATTGGTTAAAAGGGAAAAGATCCTTGGCGTACCAAGTTATGCTGACGCAGCCCGAAATATAAGTGCCGGGAGTACCTATCACACTATATACTACGGATTGAATTCAATGGGATCTTATGCAGGGCAGCTGAATTTTGAAGAGCGGTGGCAGGTCTCCGAATACGTGATGAAACTGAAGGAAGATTTAACGAAATAATACCAAGGATAACAATATGTATACCTTTTCTAACAAATTGAAAATAGGAGCCTTTGTCCTGATGGCCTTGGGGATCTTAGGAATGGGAATAGGCTTTGTTTCGGCACCTACTACGGTTGAGGAGGCCAAAGAAATGGTAGCGGCTCACGATGATGGTCACGGGGATGCCCACGGGGAAGAAGCCATGGCAACAATGGGGGAAGAGCACGCTACAGCTTCTGAAGATCATGCGGCGCACGACGAGCATGTGTTTCACCAACTGGCGAACAGGCCCTGGGCTGCACTTTACGTTGCTGCTTTTTTCTTTTTTATGATATCGCTGGGCGTATTGGCCTTTTATGGGATCCAGAGAGCCTCTCAGGCCGGATGGTCTCCAATGCTCTTCAGGATTATGGAAGGAATAACTGCCTATCTGGTACCAGGGGGAATTATTGTCTTTGTTATTTTAATATTATCGGTACTTCATTTCAATCATCTTTTCCCATGGATGGATCCTGAAGTTGTGGCCGAAGACGAATTGATACGAAATAAATCCGGTTATCTGGACCCTGTATTTTTCCTTATAAGGGCGGCTATTTTCCTTGGTGGCTGGATCCTCTACAGGGAGATTTCTAGAAAGCTCTCAATAGCTCAGGATAAGGCAGACGATGATTCTAATTTCAAGAAAAATTTCAGATGGTCAGCAGGCTTTTTGGTTTTCTATCTGGTAACAGAATCCATGATGTCCTGGGATTGGATAATGAGCGTGGATCCGCATTGGTTTAGTACCTTATTTGGATGGTATGTCTTTGCAAGTATGGTAGTATCAGGGGTAACGGTAATTGCCATGATCAGTATTTACCTGAAATCTAAAGGGTATTTGCCAGATCTTAATGACAGCCATATTCATGACCTTGCTAAGTTCATGTTTGGATTTAGTATTTTCTGGACCTACCTGTGGTTCAGCCAGTTTATGCTGATCTGGTATGCCAATATCCCTGAGGAAGTCACTTATTTTGTGACCAGGATTGAAGATTACAAACTACCATTCTTTGGAATGATAGCGATGAATTTTGTTTTTCCACTTTTATTGTTGATGAACAGCGATTATAAGAGAATTAACTGGTTTGTTATAATGACGGGAATTGTTGTCTTGGCAGGGCACTACCTCGATGTATTTAATATGATTATGCCTTCTGCAGTAGGAGACCAATGGTATATTGGAATTCCTGAAATCGGGGCCGCTATGTTTTTTGCAGGAGCATTTATTTACTGGGTTTTCAGAGCGCTTACAAAAGCTCCGTTACAGGTAACCAGAAACCCATATATTGAGGAAAGCAGGCAGTTTCACTATTAGAATGTTTAAAAAATAATATTTGTTTTTGAGATGACCACATTATTGATCATATCGGTTTTAGTTTTAGTGGCAATTGCCATCTGGCAGATGACTAAAATATTCGAATTGTCACAGCTTAAAGCCGAAACCACACAGGTGGCAAATGATAAGGATAACAAATACAATGGATATCTTCTATTCGCATTCCTGATATTTATCTATGCGATAACCATTTTCTGTTTCTGGAAGTATACTAAGTTTCTCTTACCAGAAGCTGCCTCCGAACACGGAGGAGATTATGATTATTTAATGCTGGTATCCTTTATCATAATCTTCTTTGTCCAGACTATAACCCAGGCTTTATTGCATTATTTCGGGTATAAGTACAGGGGAGCAAAAGATAAAAAGGCCCTTTTCTACGCGGACAATGACAGGCTCGAATTCATTTGGACCATTATTCCGGTTATTGTCCTTGCTGGCTTAATTCTTTGGGGACTCTATACCTGGACTAACATTATGGACATAAACGAGGAAGACGATCCACTAATAGTAGAATTGTACGCTCAGCAATTTAATTGGACCGCACGTTACGGCGGTGCAGACAATGTACTAGGGGAATCCAATGTGCGTATGATAGATATAAACCGCGCAAATGTTTTGGGACTCGATGAATCCGATCCAAATGCCTCGGATGATATCATTGTAAAAGAATTGCATTTACCGGTTGGACGGAAAGTGAATTTTAAAATGCGTTCGCAAGATGTGCTGCATTCTGCATACATGCCCCACTTTAGGGCACAGATGAACTGCGTTCCGGGGATGACTACCGAGTTTTCCTTTACACCTACGATCACTACAGAAGAGATGAGGCTGAAGCCGGAAGTTGTGGATAAGGTGAAAAGGACCAATGCAATTAGAGCTGAAAGAGCAGCAAACGGAGAACCAAACTCCGATCCATGGGAATTTGATTACATTTTATTGTGCAATAAGATTTGTGGTAAATCGCACTATAATATGCAACTGAAAATCATTGTGGAAACAGAGGAAGAGTACAATGCATGGATGGAAAGTCAGCAAACTTTCCAGCAAACCATGGCCTCAATGCAATAAAAAAAGCTATAAAAAGAAAATAAATTTAAAAACTAGATTATGTCTGTAACAGCACATGCAACGGTAGATGAACATGCACATGATCATGGGCATCATCATCATAAGGAAACCTTTGTAACAAAGTATATATTTAGCCAGGATCATAAGATGATATCAAAACAGTATTTGATTACTGGTTTGATTATGGGATTCATTGGTATTGCCATGTCGCTTCTCTTCAGAATGCAGCTTGCATGGCCCGGTGAATCTTTCCCCATTTTTGAGGCTCTTCTCGGGAAATGGGCCCCGGATGGCGTAATGGACGCGGATGTTTACCTCGCCCTGGTTACCATTCATGGTACTATTATGGTCTTTTTTGTACTGACAGCGGGACTTAGCGGTACTTTTAGTAACCTGTTGATCCCCTTGCAGATTGGTGCCCGTGATATGGCATCAGGATTTCTAAATATGTTATCGTACTGGATGTTTTTCCTATCTAGTGTAATTATGGTTATTTCCCTTTTTGTGGAAGCAGGACCCGCAGCGGCAGGATGGACAATCTACCCGCCTCTGAGTGCCCTGCCAATGGCACAACCGGGATCCGGAATGGGGATGACCCTCTGGTTGGTATCCATGGCCATATTTATCGCTTCCTCCCTCTTAGGTTCATTAAATTATATAGTTACTGTCATAAACCTCAGAACTAAAGGGATGTCCATGACAAGGTTGCCCTTAACCATCTGGGCATTTTTTGTAACAGCAATAATCGGGGTTATTTCCTTCCCGGTCCTACTTTCAGCAGCACTATTGTTGATAATGGATAGGAGTTTTGGTACTTCATTTTTCCTGTCTGATATTTTCATTCAGGGGGAGGTACTTCATTATCAGGGAGGCTCACCTGTGTTATTTGAGCATCTATTCTGGTTTTTAGGACACCCTGAAGTATATATCGTTCTCTTGCCGGCATTGGGAATTACCTCAGAAGTAATGTCTACAAATGCCAGAAAACCAATCTTTGGATATCGTGCTATGGTTGCTTCTATCCTGGCTATTGCCTTCTTGTCAACCATCGTATGGGGACACCATATGTTTGTTTCCGGGATGAATCCTTTCCTGGGATCGGTATTTACCTTTACAACCTTGTTAATTGCCATTCCTTCTGCGGTTAAGGCTTTTAACTACATTACAACGCTCTGGAAAGGGAATTTACAGCTCAACCCAGCGATGTTATTTTCCATTGGGTTGGTATCTACTTTCATTACCGGAGGATTAACAGGAATTATTCTTGGAGATAGTACCCTCGATATCAACGTACACGATACCTATTTTGTAGTGGCCCACTTCCACCTCGTGATGGGAATCTCAGCCCTCTACGGCTTATTTGCCGGGGTTTATCATTGGTTCCCTAAAATGTTTAAGAGGATGATGAATAAAAATCTGGGCTATGTCCATTTCTGGGTTACTGCGGTTGCCGCCTACGGGGTATTTTTCCCAATGCACTTTGTGGGAATGGCGGGTGTTCCCAGGAGATACTATGAGAATACGGCATTCCCTATGTTCGATGAACTGGCGGATGTGAATGTACTTATTACGATATTCGCATTAATTGCCGGTGCAGCTCAATTGGTATTTGTATATAATTTTGTCCACAGTATCTTTTACGGAAAGAAGACAGTACAAAACCCATGGAAATCCAATACGCTCGAGTGGACTGCACCCATTGAACATTTCCACGGGAACTGGGAAGGGGAGATTCCTCATGTACACCGATGGGCTTATGACTATAGTAAGACCAGGGAAAATGGAGAGTATATAATTGCCGGACAGGATTTTGTTCCTCAGAATATTCCTTTACAGGAAGATGAAGAAGAATTAAATCACTAAAAAAATTCTGAAATGCTTAAATGGCCCATCTTTTGATGGGCTTTTTTTATATCCAAAAATGATATTAATAGACGATAACATATGTTTTTGGTAATTTTATGAGGAGAACTAAAAATTAAAGGAGAAGTGAAAAAATCAATGGTCCTAATTCTGGCGCTTTTTACGGGTTTTGTATATGCACAACGAAAACCAAAAATTAAGGGAAACAAAAATGTGGTGGAGGTATTGGAAGAACTTCCGCCATTCAACGCAATTGAACTCAAGGACGATCTAGACATACTTCTGAAGAAATCAGCTGTTGAAAGCTATGCCATCGTAGCCGATGACAATCTTATAGATGTGCTTAAGTTTAGGGTGGTAGACAATACGCTGATTATTAGTGCATTTTATAAAATTACTTCAAAAAGGGAATTGGAGATTACCGTGAATTACCGGGATTTGGATGCCATAACCCTTGTTGATGGGAAGGTCATTGCTCCTGATCCCATTTCCACAGCAATGCTAAATATAGATATCAGCGGATCTTCAAAAATTGAATTGAAGGCCAATACCGATTGGGCAACAATTACCATGAAGGATAATAGTACGGGTATAATTAACCTACAAGCCGATTCTCTGAATATTGATCTAAAAGATAAAGCAGACCTCCAGCTTTATTCCGGAACCGTAAGTCAGAATATTAGCATGGATAAAAATTCAAGTGCACTATTGGAGGGCACAACAGACAGTTTAAATATTCAACTTAGCGGAAGTGCAAATATTAAAGGCCAAAAATTGGAAGCAGCGGTTATCCGTGCTACAGTTGGGGAAACTTCTGTTTGCAGAATTAATTCCTACCGGGATCTTGAACTAACGGCTTCTGGCTCCTCACGTATATACCTATACGGTAACCCTAAGATTACCATCCTTGATTTTCTGGATTCATCAGAGCTCTATAAAAGGCCCGATTAGCTGTCTATGCAGCTTAGTATATCAAAACCCTTATGCCAAAAATAAAGCTCCCCAATGCAATCAGCATCGGGGAGCTTTCCCTTTTGTTAAACCATACTTAGGACTGCATGGAATAGTCAATTTTCGGACCGGCGTCAATAATTTCCTGATTGACATTGGCCGCGAATTTTTCGAAGTTCTCGTTGAACAACTTGATCAACTTTTTCTTTACTTCTTCATACTTCTCCTTGTCTTCCCAAGTATTTTTAGGTAGTAATACATCAGACGGTACATTTGGACAACTCAATGGGATTTGGAATCCAAATTCTTCATCTGTCGTAAACTCTACATTGTCAAAATCTTTGTTGTGAATAGCATCGATCATGGCCCTGGTATATTTCAGGTTGATCCTTGAACCTACACCATGAGCACCACCTGTCCATCCTGTATTCACCAACCAGGCTGTAGCATTGTGCTCCTTGATTTTTTCCGCCAGCATCTCTGCATATTTATTGGGATGCCACATCATAAAGGCTGCCCCAAAGTTGGCACTAAAAGTTGCCTGTGGCTCTGTAACACCCATCTCTGTGCCGGCTACTTTTGCAGTATACCCTGCAATAAAGTGATAACTGGCCTGCTCGGGTGTTAGCTTACTCACCGGAGGCAATACCCCAAAAGCATCACAGGTAAGGAAAATGATATTTTCCGGATGCCCCGCTATACATGGCAGCTGGATATTATCAATATAGGTGATAGGGTAAGATGCCCTGGTATTCTGGGTGATAGTGGTGTCTGTATAATCTACTTCCCGGGTATCCTTATCGTAAACCACATTTTCTAATACCGTTCCAAATCTGATCGCTTTGAAAATATCGGGTTCCTTTTCTTCAGAGAGGTTTATAGCTTTGGCATAACAACCTCCTTCAATATTGAAAATTCCATCATCTGTCCAGCAGTGTTCATCATCACCTATCAACCTCCGTTTCGGATCAGCACTTAAAGTGGTTTTTCCGGTTCCGGAAAGACCGAATAGAATAGTAACATCGTCCTTTTCCCCAACATTTGCAGAACAGTGCATCGGTAATACATTTTCAAGTGGCATGAGGTAATTCATAACAGTGAAAATACCTTTTTTCATCTCCCCTGCATACTGTGTTCCTAAAATCACGATCTCTTTTCTTTCAAGATTCAAGTCTACACTGGTTTTGGATGTCATTTCCGAAGTATAGCGGTTGGCAGGGAACCCACCTGCATTAAATACCACGTAGTCTGGTTCTCCGAAATTTGCCAATTCCTCCTTGGTAGGCATAATCAGCATATTCTGCATGAAAAGTGCGTGATAAGCCCGGGTACAAATAATTCGGACTTTAAGACGGTATTTGGGATCCCATCCGGCAAAGGCATCTACCACAAATAAATAGTCACGTGAATTGAGATAATCCATTGCCCTTTCATGGTTTACCATAAAAGTGTGCTCATCCAAGCCCATATTGATTTCTCCCCAATCTATATTTTTTTCTGAATCAGGATGCCGAACTATACGTTTGTCTTTTGGACTCCTCCCGGTTTTTTCACCGGAATAGGTCATCAATGCTCCTACACTTGAAATGGCGGTTCCTTTTTCCTGCTGTAAACCAAGTTCATACAACACGGGAACACTACTATTTCTATAAATAGTTTCGGTCTCAATACCGTATTTTTTAAGATCAAATTCGTTTGCCATCGATTTCTAATTTTGATTGTTGCTTTTCTTCAAAAGTCAAATTAATTAATAATAAGAATTACAGTGCAAAGTAGAGGATAAATCTATGTAAAAAAGATGACAAATATCATGTGCTTTGCAGA
>CBDUAW010000079.1:0-8632 GCA_965365215.1 uncultured Eudoraea sp.
TTAGGAATGGCCTTTTTATCCCTTCTTTTCACCCTTATCATCGTTGTTGCCTATTCCAGTGCTATTTATCAGCTAATAAAACAGAAGCAGATATCAGAAATCAAATCCGATTTCATAAATAACATGACGCACGAATTTAAAACGCCAATAGCTACTATAAATCTTGCAGTAGAGGCCATTAGAAATCCGAAAGTGATTTCTGACGGGGAGAAAGTAGAGCGTTACTTGGGAATGATCCGGGATGAAAATAAAAGGATGCACGCCCAGGTTGAAAATGTACTTCGAATTTCAAAGCTGGAAAAAAATCAGCTAGATATTCGTAAGGACAGGGTAAATGTACACGACATTATAAAAAAGGCTGTCTCTCATATAGAGTTGATTGTGGCAGACCGGGGTGGTTATGTCCGAACCCATCTGGATGCAGAACGGGATGAGGTACTGGCAAACGACGTGCATTTTGGAAATGTATTGGTGAATATACTAGACAATGCGGTAAAATATTCACCCGAAGCGCCTAAAGTAGATGTGTATACTGAGTTGGCCAAAAATTATATCATCATAAAGGTGGAAGACCAGGGAGCCGGAATGAGCAAGGCGGTCTTGAAGAAAGTATTTGAAAAGTTTTATAGAGAACATACTGGAGATATACATAACGTAAAAGGACATGGGCTGGGACTGGCTTATGTTAAAAAAATAGTAGAAGATCACCAGGGTGAGGTTTATGCAGAAAGCGAGAAAGGAAAAGGAAGTACATTTTACATAAAGCTACCCTTAATATAAAAAATATGGAAACAGCGGAAAAGAAGATTCTTTTGGTAGAGGACGACCCTAATTTCGGGATTGTATTGAAAGATTACCTTTCAATGAATGATTTTGACGTAACCCTTGCCAAAAATGGTATGGAAGGATTTGAAAAATTCAAAAAGGACAATTTTGATATCTGTATCCTGGATGTAATGATGCCTTATAAAGATGGATTTACACTGGCCAAGGAAATCAGAGAAAAGAATGAAAATGTACCTATCGTATTCCTCACGGCCAAAACCATGAAAGAGGATGTTCTTAAGGGGTATAAAGCCGGTGCGGACGACTACCTGAACAAGCCATTTGATTCCGAAGTATTGCTTATGAAACTTAAAGCTATACTTCAAAGAAAGGCATCTAATACTTTGGCTGATAGCAAACAATTTGAATTCCAAATTGGCAACTTTCATTTAAATTCCAAATTGAGATTTTTAAAATATAAGGAAGAGGAGCCTATAAAATTATCTCCTAAAGAAAATGAGTTATTAAGGCTTTTAGCCCTGCATGAGAATGATCTGATGCCTCGTGAACTGGCCCTGACCAAGATATGGAGAGATGACAATTACTTTACATCCAGAAGTATGGACGTTTATATTGCCAAGCTGAGAAAATACCTGAAAAGAGATGATACCGTAGAGATTCTCAACATCCATGGGGAAGGATTCAGATTGGTGGTCAAATCTGAATAATACGTCAAAAGGATATATTAAAACAAAGGGCTATTAATTAGCCCTTTTTTCTTGCCTTATGCTGAGTAGTATTTGTTGAACAATTTGTTCCGGGGGAAAGTCTATAGAAACCGTTATGGCTTTATCTGGTTTTTCTAAGGTGTTAAATTGGGAAGTAAGCAATTCCGTGGGCATAAAATGGTCTTTTCTATCCTTCATCCGGGACAGGATCAATTCAAAAGACCCCTCAAGAAAAACCCACTTTACATAGTTTTGGAGATCTGTACTGAGTAATTCCCGGTATTTCGTCTTTAATGCAGAACATGCAATAACGGCACCTTTGTCCTTTTTTTGTTCTGCGAGCTTATGAAGGCTTTTTAACCAACCCTCACGATCTTGATCATTGAGGGCTTCACCTCGGGACATTTTCTCAACATTTTCCCTGGGATGGAAATCATCCCCATCGTAGAATTCTATTCCCAGTCTCTCGGCAAGAAGTTTTCCTACGGTAGATTTACCACTGCCAGAAACCCCCATAATGTAAAATATATATTGTTTCTGTGCATTCATTTTAACTGCCCCATTTTACTATTGATGCTGTCAATTACCTTCCTCTCTTCGAAAGGATATTCAAACCAGAGAACTCCCTCTTTTTTTCTAAACCAGGTCAATTGTCTTTTGGCAAAACGCCTGGTATTCTTCTTTATCTCCTCTACAGCAGTCTGCAAATCCCATTTCCCTTCAAAATGGGCAAATAATTCCTGGTATCCTACAGTTTGCAAGGCATTTAGATCCTTATAATCAACCAGGTTTTCAGCCTCTTCCTTCAGACCATCTTGCATCATTTTATCCACACGACCGTTAATCCGCGAATACAACAATTCCCGATCTGCAGTGAGGCCAATCAGAAGATGTTTAAAGAAGCGTGGCTTCTTCTGCTGGTTAAAAAAACTGGAATAAGGCTTTCCACTGCTTATACAAACCTCCAGAGCCCGTATAAGGCGATGTGGATTATCCAGGTCAACTTTCTGGTAATGTACCGGATCGAGCTCTGATAACTGCTGTCTCAGGGCCTCAATTCCCTCTTGCTGAAATACCTTATTTAACCCTTCTCTGACCCCCGGCTTTACTGTGGGGAAGTGATCTAAACCATGAATTACAGCATCCAGGTATAAGCCGCTACCACCTACCATTACCGCTACATCCATACGTTTAAACAGCTCCCTTAATAAATGTAGGGCGTCCTGTTCAAAGTCACCAACGGTATAGGACTCCAAAATACTCTTGTGCTGTATAAAATGATGAGGTACTTTGCTTAGTTCTTCCTTGGTGGGCACCGCTGTCCCTATTCGCATTTCCTTGTAAAACTGCCGGGAATCTGCAGACAGGATCTCACATTTAAAATGTCGGGCTATTGAAATAGCAAGGTGGGTCTTTCCAATGGCTGTTGGACCAAGGACCGTAATCAGGTATTTGTCCATTTCAATTTGCTTCCGCAGTTATAGCAATGCTTGGCGTAGGGTTCATGCCCCTGAGCCTCGCAATTCTCGCATTCCAGGGGAGCCCTCGGGCCTTCATTCAGTCCTTTTTGTTTTGCGTATTCTACTGTTACAATTCCGGTAGGAACGGCTATAATACCATATCCAATAATCATAATCAGGGTAGCAATAAGCTGTCCCAGGCCAGTTTCTGGGGAAATATCCCCGTATCCTACGGTAGTAAGTGTTACGATGGTCCAATAAACGCTATGAGGAATACTATTAAAGCCGTGTTCAGGCCCTTCAATGAGGTACATAATAGTTCCCAGTAAAACGGAAACGATGAGTACAAAAAAGACAAAAATTGAAATTTTGGCCCTGCTGGCACTCAAGGCCCGCAAGAGGTTGTTAGATTCTCCAACAAACCTTACCAGCTTTAAAATTCGGAATACCCTCAGTAACCTGAGGGCTCTGAAGGCAGCCATATATTGTGATCCCACTACAAAATAGGAGAGGTACTTTGGGATAGTAGACAAAAAGTCGATGATCCCGAAAAAACTAAAGATATACTTACTTGGTCTTTTGATGCAAATAATCCTGAGGATATATTCAGCGCTAAACAAGATGGTAACGACCCATTCCGAAATGTCCAAAAAATCGTGGTACTTCTCATCAAACCTTGGAATACTCTCGAGCATTACAATAATAACACTGTAAAGTATAACCACCAGTAGGGCAATATCAAAGAGTTTTCCCGCCGGGGTGTGGGTCCCATAAATTATTTCATGGAGCTTAAACTTCCAGTCCTTCTTTTGTTCGTCTTCTACCAAGCTGTTTAATTCAGTTCAATAATTTTTAAAACTTTTTTTTCCTCCAGGTAGGTGTCAATAATCCTGCTCGCTACAGCGCTGCCTTCCATAGGGGTAATGATAGATTCTAAGATATGAATATTATTGATTTGATGGTTGAGATCGTAGAATCCTAATCCGCGAAAAATACCGTTTTTCAAAAGTATCGCACTTCTTTCGCCTGTTTCGCGGCCCTTATCTATTAAAAGGTAACGATTTCTGGAGAGATCCATGCCATCGGGTTTAGAAGTAACCAATCGCTTTTCCTCTCCATTGGGGAGAATATGCTCTGAAGATACGTTGTATTTTGGCTGGTTCACATGCAATTCTTCTAAAGCCTTTAACCTTGCCACCAGTTCGCTTCCCGTTACTTCATAGGTTACACTTTTGGTTTCCTTTTGTATTGCCCTGGCGGTAGTTCCACTATTGGTAAAGTGTTGATTGACCCGCTTTTTAATATTGGTGCTATGACCTAGAAAAATCAGTTCCCCATCTTTGTTGTAAAGGTAATACACCCCTGTACTTACAGGCATATTTTCAACAATATCGAGTTGACGGGGACTTAGTTCCCCCAGTGTTTCCTTTCTAACAACCTTTTTTAAAATAGATTTGTCAGAATCTTTGGTGAGTAAAAGCTTAAAGAGTTTTAAGGTGGCCAGGGCATCCCCGTTCGCTCTGTGCCGATCACTAACCGGGATCCCGAGAGAGCGGACCAACTTGCCCAGACTATGAGATTCTGCTTCCGGGATCAGTTTTTGTGAAAGTGATACGGTACAAAGTGTTTTCCTTTCGAAATTATATCCCAGTCGTCTGAATTCTGTACGAAGGATGCGGTAGTCAAACTGCGCATTATGGGCTACCAACACCGTGTCTTCCGTAATTTCCACGATTCGTTTCGCCACCTCGTGAAACTTTGGCGCCGTCCGCAGCATCTTATTATTGATCCCGGTTAGGTTCACCACGAAAGGTTGTATTTCCCGTTCCGGATTTACCAAACTGATAAACCGATCAATCACCTTGTTGCCATCGAACTTGTGAATGGCAATTTCCGTGATGCCCTCTTCACCGTATTTGCCGCCTGTGGTTTCTATGTCTAATATGGCATACATCAGTTTCTTTTTGAAGTGCACTTTCCCGTCTTTTCCTACCTTTTAGTAATTCCTTTCCCCAAAGATACTACTTCCAATCCGTACCATATTGCTGCCTTCCTCAATGGCAATCTTAAAATCACCACTCATGCCCATAGACAGGATTCTCATAGTTGGTATTTGCTCCAGTGCATCGTCATAAAGAGACTTTAATTCCCTAAACTCTCTTCGTATTTGATCCTCATCATCGGTAAAAGTTGCCATTCCCATTAGTCCCATAATCCTAACATTCTCCATTTCTTCAAATGCCCTATCTGCCAATATTGCTGTCAATTCTGATGGTTCAAGTCCAAATTTGGATTCCTCACTGGCAATATGAACTTGTAAGAGACAATCTATTACCCTATTATATTTCATAGCCTGCTTATCGATCTCCTTGAGTAATTTTAGACTGTCTACCCCATGGATTAAAGCAACAAATTGTGCCATGTACTTCACTTTGTTGCGCTGTACATGCCCAATCATGTGCCATTCTATATCCTTGGGGAGTTGTTCCCACTTTTGAACCATTTCCTGGACTTTGTTCTCTCCAAAGATTCGCTGCCCAGCCTCATAGGCCTTCAATATTTCTGCTTCTGATTTTGTTTTTGAAACAGCCACCAGCGTAACCGAATCAGGCAGTTCTGCGGATATAGCTTTCAGATTGTTTTGAATATTCATGGCAAAAATTCGTTAATAACCTTTTCTCAGGTCTTTTACGGTTTTTTTCTCAATTGAAAAATGCAAAAACCTGTGGGTGGCCGTCTCGCCCGCAGGGCACTGTGCTTCCAGGCCAATTCGGACCTTTTCAGATGTAGGTAAATGTGCTAACCTCGCCATTTTAAATATTTTCCCGTCTCTGGACCAGTGCATTGCATAAAGATCCCCTTTACGGATAAGTCTTAACCATAGTGTTGTTTCATCTTTAATAATAACTCCATTAGCATCGTCAGACCTGGTCCTGGTAACCACAGAGACAATCCCGGGCCCGGTAGCATCAGAGTTTTCAAAACCAAATTTGATCCATTGTTCTTTATCGATATATAGAAGTAGAGCAGTTGCATTCCATACTGATGATAAATCGGGCTTCACCAGGGTGGTAGCTACAAAGTCGCCCGTTATTTCGCTGTACAAATAGGGGGCTGTAGCCGTGACTTTTCCATTTTCCGGATCGTTAAAATAATCGGTTTCCGCCTTGGCGGTTATGACCAGTGCATTACTTTGGAATTGGTATTCCTCCGGTTCGTTCTCCCAACTAAAACCGTTTAATTCCTCTTTTGCCATAGTACTCAAGAGGTTTTGGCGGGTTGTATCCTTAATCTGGGCTTCGGTTCCCGGCAAATAAAAAGCACAGGCAAGCACTGTCAACAGGGCTCGGATGATTTTCAAATACGTTGCTGTTCTTATTTCCATGGGGTTTGTCAATTAGCTGATATTTGCTTCAGATTAGTTCATAGACCGTAAGCCCGCTCCTTAATTTGGGTTCTATATAAGTGCTTTTAGGCGGCATTACCTGGCCCGCGTCTGCTATGGCCTTAATTTCCTCAACGGTAATAGGCACCAGTCCAAATCCAACCTCAAACTGGCCTTTGTCAATAGCATCTTTCATTTTCAGAACATTGTGCTTCCCGTAGCCGTACTGTATTCTTTTATCATTTCGAAGATCCTCTATGCCCAGGATTGGCTCCAGGATTGTTTTGTAGAGGATTTGAGTGTCTAGTTCACTTAATGCATCGGTAAAGGAATAAGCACTTCGCCTTAGGTAGAGCGAATAAAAATCACCGTCGAGATACATGCTGAAATGATGCTTTTTACCAGGCTTGTATAATTCCCGCCCGTAATTCTTAATCCTGAAGTAAGCGTCAAGTTTTATAAGGAACTCCTTTTTAGTAAGGCCATTCAAGTCTTTAACCAATCTATTAAATTCAAAAATTTTGATTTCTGACTCCGGGATCAGATAGCTCATAAAAAAGTTATAGGCTTCATTTCCGTGATGGGAAGGATTACTGGCTTTCAATTGCTCTGCGAGCAGGCAGGAGGAGGCGCTTCTATGGTGGCCATCGGCTATATACAAAGTAGAAACCCGGGCGAATTCCTTTTGTAGCTCTTCAATAGTCTGAGGCTCTGAAAGGACCCATAAAGTGTGCTGAATGCGGTCTGGAGTTGTAAAATGGTAGGCAGGCTCCTTTGTGGTTTCCTCCCCGAGAATTTTGGCTATTGGTTTATTATCTTCATAGATCATCAACACCGGTTCCGCTTCAAATTTAACCGTCTCCAGGTAGTTGGCAAATAGTTTTTCCCTTCTTTCAATGGTGGCCTCATGTTTTTTAATAACATCAGTTTCATAATCGGCAGCACTGGTAACACAGAATAGTCCAGTACAGAGAAAATCATCTTTCTCGACCCGATAAATATAGAAGTGTGGAGAAGTATCTTTAACAAACACCCTGTCTTCGAGAAACTCTAGGTAGCGATTCCTCACCAACTTAAACCGTTCAGGGCCCGAAACCTTTTTGTTATATTTAAATCCAGGATTTATAATGTGCAAAAAGGAAAAGGGGTTGAAGTTTAGAGTTGCTTCCAGTTCTTTTTGGGAGTATTCCTCATAGGACCTGGAAGCTACAAAGGCAACCTTGTCTTCTGCAGGCCTGATGGCTTTAAAAGGTTTAACAACTGCCATTTCAGGAGTTAAATTGTTGGGACACCTTCTCGGCTTTACGACTTTCGGAATAATCATAGAAGCCTTCACCCGATTTAACGCCAAGTTTTCCTGCGGTCACCATATTAACAAGTAATGGGCACGGGGCATATTTGGGTTGTTTGAAACCCTCATACATCACATTGAGTATGGACAAACAAACGTCTAATCCTATAAAGTCTGCCAGTTGCAAGGGTCCCATGGGATGTGCCATTCCCAATTTCATCACCGTATCAATTTCCTGAACCCCTGCAACACCATGATAAAGAGATTCAATAGCCTCATTGATCATAGGCATTAAGATACGGTTGGCAATAAAGCCCGGATAATCATTAACCTCCGTTGGGATCTTATTAATCTTTTTTGAAAGGACCATAATTGTTTCCAAGACATCATCAGAAGTACTGTATCCCCTGATAACCTCAACTAATTTCATAATAGGAACAGGATTCATGAAATGCATCCCAATAACTTGCTCGGGCCTTTTGGTTACTGCAGCTATTTTAGTAATAGAGATACTGGAGGTATTGGTTGCGAGAATAGTTTCTGGATCACAGCTTTGATCCAATTTTCTAAAAAGCTCCAATTTTATATCTACATTTTCAGTGGCTGCTTCCACAACCAACTGGGCTTGGTCAACGCCTTTATCAAGATTCGTAAATGTCTGTATTCCCGAGAGTGTTTTATTTTTCAATTCCTTGTCTATTGCCCCTTTACTAATCATACGGTCTAAATTCCTGGAGATATTGGAAAGCCCTTTTTCCAAGGCATTTTCCGAAATATCGATTAGGTTAACCGAGTAGCCATTTTGCGCAAAAACATGGGCTATTCCATTTCCCATGGTGCCTGCGCCGATTACTGCAATTTTTCTGATCATTTTTAAGTTGTATTGAGGATAAATTTATTGGTTTTTAAAGGAGTCAATAACCTGCAGGGCTACCTTAAGCGCCTTTGTTCCCTCTTCAAGGGAAACTATGGGTCTGGTATTATTAATTATGGCATCTGCGAA
>CBDUAW010000080.1:0-8543 GCA_965365215.1 uncultured Eudoraea sp.
TTTAAAAACAAAGGGATGATAGACAAGGTTGACATTACCTTTGTTACGCCCTTGGGCGGGGCCTTTACCAAGCCACGGGCCACTGAAAAATTACACTATCTGCTTGAGGAAAAAGGCATAAAGGAAGTAACCGATTTTAATATTGAACGGGTAGATTACGAGAATAACAAAATTGTGGATTATGCGGATGAAGAAGTAGAGTACGACCTTCTGGTTACTGTACCTACTAATATGGGTGATCCCTTAATAGAGCGTTCGGAAATGGGAGACGACCTCAATTACATCCCTACGGATAAAGCCACCCTGCAAACCAAGGCTCATGAAAATATATTTGCTATTGGAGATGCTACAAACATCCCGGCTTCCAAGGCGGGATCAGTAGCGCACTTTGAGGCGGAAATTCTCACTGAAAATATTTTACGATATATCAAGGGAGAAGAACTGAAAGCAGAGTTCGACGGCCATGCCAACTGTTTTATTGAAACAGGTAATGGCAAAGCCTTGTTGATCGATTTTAACTATACCCATGAACCTGTAGAAGGGACCTTCCCTTTTCCTGGGGTAGGACCGTTAAAACTACTCAAAGAAAGCAGGACCAACCATATGGGTAAAATGGCCTTTCGATGGGTTTATTGGAACATGTTGATAAAAGGTGTACATATCCCATTTGTATCGGCTACCATGAATGAAAAAGGCAAAAAACTAGAACAAATACAGTAACATTAAAACTAAAAAATTATGAGAAAAATAGTTGCACATCGGGAAATAGAAGTTAATGATGAAGGTTATCTGGTTGATTTCAAGCAATGGGATAAGGAGGTATGCGAATGTATTGCAGATGAACAGGAAATTTGTCTTACAGAAAAACACTGGGAAGTGATTACCTACCTTCAGGACAAACACAATAATGGTGAGCCCCTTTCTATTCGCGGAATAAAGAAAAGTGGAGTAATAAATATTAAGGAATTCTATTCATTATTCCCTGGCGGACCCTTAAAAAAGGCCACCATGATTGCGGGGATCCCAAAACCAAAAAGTTGTATTTAATCAAGGCCTACTCTTGAAATACCTAACATTTAAATAAGCCGTTATGAGCGAGACAAAAGTTAAAAAAATGCTTTTCATCTTATCCAAAGGAACCATTGAGAATGCGTATGCAGCCTTTGTGATGGCAAATGGTGCCAGAATGGAAGGAATTGAAGCAGAAATATTTTTCACTTTCTTTGGCCTGGAGGCCATACAAAAGAAAAAACTAGAACACCTTCGCGTAGCCACCGTTGGGAACCCGGCCATGCATATGCCCACCATGTTAGGTGGTCTGCCTGGGGTAGAAGCCCTGGCTACCAAAATGATGAAAAAAGAAATGGAAAAACTCGATATGCCACCGGTAGGAGAGTTCCTGGAAATCCTTTCGGATTCCGGTTGTAAATTATGGGGCTGTAAGCTTGCTATTGATATGTTCCACCTTGAAGAAGAAGATCTAATTGAGGAATTAGACGGGATATTGACCATTGGAGATTTTTATAACAGAGCCAATGAAGACGGGACACATTTGTTGTTTATTTAATTATTGATGTAAGGTTAATTAAAAAACGGGGACCATTGCAGGTCCCCGTTTTTCTTTGAACAATCAATCAACAACATCAGACATTCTTTCCCTTCATCATTTTATTCCAGTAGAGATAAGGCAGTCCGTATTTTTTCAGCAGCCATAGCCTCCAGTGTTCCTTGGAACTATTGAAGATCAGCAAACGTTTCAATTTTGGATCCGGAGTAAAGTTGTTTTTATAATCAAATTCCGCCAATACCATTTTGCCGTATCCGGTTATGAGTGGGCAGGACGAATAACCGTTGTAGGAGTGGTTAGACACTTCCTTATGGGCAATTAGCTGTAATATGTTTTCAACCACAACAGGCACTTGTTTGCGTATTGCTGCCCCGGTCTTGGCCGTTGGCAGAGCCGCAACATCTCCAAGTCCGAAAATATTGGAGTATTTATTGTGCTGCATTGAATGGTGATCTACATCGAGCCACCCGGCCTGATTCACCAGAACAGATTCTTTTACAAACTTTGGTGCGGTCTGTGGCGGAGCCAGGTGCAGCATATCAAAAGGAATCTCAATAACTGCATCCCCACTCATCTTTTCTCCAAGGTCATTATCCTCGTTGATCACAAATTTGTTTTCCTCTGGAGCTGTATGGTTAAAATAAACCACCTTCTTATCCGGATCTATCTTGTAGGGGGCGTAAAAGGGTTTAAAATGAATACCATAACGATCTAAAACTTGCATTAAGGTTTTCTTGATTTCTTTCACCCCAAAAATAACGGTCCCAGGGGTGGCAAAGATCACATTGGCCTTTTCTTCCATTCCATTCTTTCGGAAATAATCTGCTGCCAAATAGGCTATTTTCTGGGGGGCTCCTCCACATTTTATTGGAGTAACGGGTTGGGTAAAAACGGCATTCCCCCCCTTAAAGTTCCTGATTGTTTCCCAGGTGTGTTCCGGATCGGTATAGATACTGCAGACAATTCCTCTTTCCATGGCCTCCGGAAGCCCTTCAATCAAAGAGGGGTCCATAACCAAGCCGGGGGCCACCACCAGGATTTCATAGCTAATATCTCCGCTTTCCCGGGTGGATACTTTGTTATTTTCCGGATCAAATCCACTTGCATAGTCCTTTATCCAGTCAACACCCTTGGGCATTATTTCGGCCATTGGTTTAGCTGTCTTTTTAAAGTCGTACGTCCCAGCTCCTACCAGTGTCCAGGCCGGCTGGTAATAGTGAGTATCTGCCGGTTCAATTAAACCTATATCGAGGTTTTTGTTTTTCTTCAAAAGCTGAGCCGCTGTCATTATCCCGGCCGTTCCCCCTCCGATAATTAGAACTTGGTAAGAAGATTTCATTTGTTTTATCAATTGGTTCTGTTTAAATGTAATATTCTTTCTACTCCGGATTCGTAACAAAAGTTACACTGTTATGGAGTATTAATTGTGTAAATTAGGGTTTTATACCATATATCATATATTATCCATGAAGCGACGAAAATTTGTGCAAAACACCCTTCTGGGTTCGGTGTCAGCAATCGTTGGTGCCGAAATAGTATTTAGTAATACCATACCAAGGGGTTACCGTCCCCTGGCCCTTCAGGATCCTGATCCCTTTACTCTTTTTGAACTCGATGAAGGGATGGAAGTTCTCAACAACAGGCCTTGGAATATAGAGGCAAAGGCACATTTACTGGACGATAAAATTACGCCGAATAAGTTTATGTTTATTCGCAATAATGGCCTGATTCCGGAAAATATAGACGCAGATAAGTGGACGCTGACCATAGATGGGGAGTCTGTATTGAATAAAAAGTCCTATACCCTAAAGGAACTCAAAAGCAAATTCCCACAATATACCTATCAGCTTACGCTGGAATGTGGTGGCAATGGCCGAAGTGAATTTGATCCCCCTGCAAAGGGAAACCAATGGACGGTAGGAGCTGTGTCTTGCGCAAACTGGACAGGGGTTCGCCTTAGGGATGTACTGGAGGATGCCGGAATTAAACGTGATGCTGTTTATGTAGCTTACCATGCAGCCGATGTTCATTTAAGCAGGGACCCGGGGAAAGAACCCATTTCAAGGGGTGCCCCAATGGCCAAGGCTTTACAAGACGAAACCTTACTGGCATTTCAAATGAATGGCCAAGATATCCCCCTTGCTCACGGTTATCCCCTCAGACTTGTAGCGGGCGGCTGGCCTGCTTCTGTTTCCGGTAAATGGGTGAACAGGATCAGCATACGTAACAAGGTACATGACGGTCCAAAAATGACAGGGACCGCTTACAGGGTGCCCTGTAATCCTGTTGCTCCTGGTGAAAAAGTCAAAGATGAAGACATGTGTATCATTGAATCCATGCCGGTAAAATCCCTAATCACATACCCTAAATCCGGGGCTATGATCAAAGAAGGCAGGGCACTTAATATTAGAGGGCATGCATGGGCTGGGGAGCTGGAAGTGAACAAAATGGAATATTCTATTGATTTTGGGAGTACCTGGCAGGAATGCCAGCTTCAGAAGCCTTCCAATAGATTGGCTTGGCAACATTTTAGCGCCAGTATCAGATTTCCAAAAAAGGGATATTATGAAGTTTGGGCCAGGGCAATGGATTCCCAGGGAACAAAGCAACCTATGTTGCTCCCGGGTTGGAATCCCAAGGGATACCTAAACAACGCCTGTCATCGGATTGCTGTAAAAGTTAGCTAAGGATGGAGGAAGAACAAAAATTCAGACAACAGGCCAGGGCCATTTATAAATTAATGGTCTCTCTCTTTGTATTGTTCGGGGTCATGGCCGGGGTAATACTTTATATGATGGCTGACCCTACCTTCTCCGCATTTAAAGGAAAAAGCCCGGAACCGGTCTATGTTGAAGTGGAAAAGGTGGAGGACGATTTTGATAAGATTGAAAATGGGATTCATATCCGTACCGGTCTGGTTGAAGCTGAAGGATTAATGGAAGTAGTAAACAACTGCACAAACTGTCATTCTGCACAGCTGGTAACCCAGAACCGGATGAACGAGGAGCGGTGGATCGCCACAATAAGATGGATGCAAGAGACGCAGAACCTTTGGGATCTGGGTAAGAATGAAGCAATAATCGTGAACTACCTCGTCACGAACTACCCTGCGAAAAAGAAGGGTCGTAGAGAAATTTTGTCGAATATTGAGTGGTATGAGTTACAGGAATAGTATAGCAATATTAATCATCGTTTCTCTCCTGATTTCCTGTAAATCTGAGAAAACGACGGCTGTCCGCTCAGGGCAGCTACTTGAGGTTAAAGACCTGGCAAATCTGGATAAAGAAACCCTTCTTTTTATTGATTTCCGGACACCTGAAGCATATGCCAGGGGCCATATTCCCGGAGCCATAAATATTTGGCGAAAGGATATTGAGGCTGGGACCTTTCCCTATGGAGGGATGATGGCAAAAAGGGAAAAAGTGGAAGAACTGTTGAGCAAAAAAGGTATAACAGCTGCACATCAATTGGTACTATATGACGACAGAGGTCTCCCTGATGCAGCTCGATTATGGTGGGTGCTGTCTTATTATGGATTTGAAAAAGTAAGTCTTTTAAATGGTGGCTTACAGGCCTGGCAAACCAGTGGAAAACAGTTAAGTACAAACCAAGGCTTAATAGATGCCACTGTCTTTAGCTTCCCCCAACAAATGAAAGCCGAGATGCATATCGCAAAAGATGAGTTAAAGGCATTGTTAGCAAGTAAATCGGAAAACTTTATCCTTGTGGATACCCGGAGTGAAGAGGAATATAGCGGGAAAAGACGAAAAGCCGGAGCTGGTAAAGCAGGAAGGATTCCGCAAAGTGTACACATAGACTGGGCCGATGCCATTGACTTTACAGGGACCAAAAGGCTTAAGAGCCTCCCGGAACTGGAAAGAATCTACAGTAAACTTAATGCAACAAAAGATGACCTCATTGTGGTGTATTGTCATTCCGGGGTGCGATCGTCTCACACGGCGTTCGTTCTAAAGGAATTGCTTGGCTATACTCGAGTTAAAAACTATGATGGGTCCTGGACAGAATGGAGTTTCTATGAAGATCTACCATTCATTGATGAATCAAATACCTTAGTAATAAATTAGATTATGGAAAAATATCTTGATGCCTTTGTGCAAGCCTTTATAGGCAGTGTTGAATGGACCTGGAAGTCCATGATTTTTGAAGTCCCTTGGTATACCAATTATTTTTGGGGCTTAACCGTACTCTCCCTCCTGGTTTGGCTGTTGGAGATCGCATTTCCCTGGCGGAAAAATCAATCAATTTTCCGTAAGGATTTTTGGTTGGATGGGTTTTATATGTACTTTAATTTCTTCCTCTTCGCCATTGCGATCAGTGGATTTTATAAGATCATAGGCCTGTTGTTTGAAGATCTGGGAATAGCCTCGGATAGTCTTACTATCCTGAACTTATCGGGAATGCCTATGTGGGCACAATTATTAATCTTTTTCATTATCCTGGATTTTGTACAATGGTTTACACATATCCTTTTGCACAAATACCGCGTACTATGGAATTTTCATAAGGTGCATCATTCCGTTAAGGAAATGGGATTTGCCGCGCACCTTAGGTACCACTGGATGGAAAATATCTTGTACAAGCCCCTGAAGACCTTAGGGGTAATGATCTTAGGAGGTTTTGAACCCGAACAGGCCTATATTGTGCATTTCCTGGCTATAGCTATAGGGCATCTTAACCATTCCAATATTAAACTCACCTACGGACCCCTTAAGTACCTATTGAATAATCCTGTGATGCACCTCTACCATCATTCTCATAAACTTCCGAAAGGCTCTTACGGGGTAAATTTTGGCATAAGTTTGAGCCTCTGGGATTATATCTTTAAAACTAATTATATCCCCGAAGATAGCGGTACTATTGAGTTGGGCTTCCCAGGCGATGAAAAATTTCCAAAAGACTTTTTTCATCAGAATATATATGGTTTTGGAAAAAAATCCAAGGATTGAAATAGCCTGTAGTTGTCCTATCCTTCCCCCAGGATAAATTGAACCGCCATTGCTATATGCAACTCTGTTGTAGCTAGCAATGGCAAGGCTATTTCGTTCTGAGATATTAGTAGTGGCAATTCCGTACATCCAAGAATGATTCCTTCTGCGCCTTTCTCTTTTAATAGTTGCATTTGATGCAAATAAAAGCTTTTTGCCTCTTCGGTCAATTTGCCTTGCGTTAGTTCTTTAGATACGTAGTAATGGGAAGTTTCAATTGCTTTTTTGTCGGGGATAATGATTTCAATAGCATATCGTCCAGCAAGCCTGGTTTGAAGAAATCCGCCTGTCATGGTGGGTTTGTTTCCCAACAATCCCAAAGTTCTTAAGCCCTTTTTATGAGCCTCTTCCCCCACAGGATCTGCAATATGTAATATAGGAATTTCTACTTGAGGTTGCACATAGTCATAAACCTTGTGGGGTGTATTTGCGCAGATAATAATTGCTTCTGCCCCTGCATTCTGCAATTTCAATGCTATTTCAAGATAGGTGGAATTAATTCTTTCCCAGTCTTGCGAACGCATCAATTCAATATTGAGACTGTAAAGTAATAAGGGAGGATTGGCTTGTGTTCCAATTATTTCGCCAATTGTTTCATTGATTTGTCGGTAATATGCAGCCGTGGAGTGCCAGGAAGTTCCACCAATCATCCCAAGTAATCTCATAGAATCAAAAGCTTTATTTCGTTTAATCTTACTTCAGCTGAGCCTTCTTTAGTTCCACTTTCCAAAGCCCTCTTACTTCATTTAAACCATATCCTGTGGCTTGATCTTGTGGATATAACGCCTTTAAGCGGTTTAAGGTTTCCTTATTGATCTGTGTTGCACTATTGCCGTGGCATTGCAGGCAGAGCGCATTTGTTTGTATGGGAAAGTAAAAAAGCTGCCTTCCCGCTTCGTTAAGACTAGTAGGTTTGGTATTAACAGCAGCAGCAACCTGGGCCTTGTATTTCCGAATGATCGCTACTTCCGTCTTACTGGCCATATTTGCAGAATTCCGCGGCTTATCGGTAACGCGACTTATAGAAGCTCCTAATGAGTGTGCCATGCTATCTGTAAGTACTAAGGCCCTGGTATTACAAAATTCTACTGCCCCAGCCGGTCCTTTATCAGCTAGGGCCCTGGTTAGATTTTGGCCCAAAACTGCCTGGGTTGCCTGCGCGAAGTCTTTTGCAACCTTTATTTGGTCCTGATTAGTCCGATTCTTTATGAACCCCCTTTTTTCTGGCCTTTACCCTTGCCAGTGCCATGCATTTCTTCATGGTGTGCCTGATACCAATCGGGTTCCTGAATCTCGTTATCATATAGATATTCTCCAATTGCAGTAATAACGCTATCAGGATATACCTGGTGAGGCATTAGACCAAATTTCTCCAGAGCGTCCGGCATCTTACTATTCTCTTCCAGAGGCTTTTTCATCCACTCTAGCAAGTTCGCCACAAATTCCTCTTTTTGGGTATCTTCCCCGATATAGTGATTTTTAACTGCGATCATAGGAGGTGCCAGCATATTGTCCTCAGATGCCTCAGGACTGTGGCAGGTGTAGCAATAAGTAGCCAGTAATTTTTCCCCGGCGTGGACCATGGGTTCTGTCTGCTCAGCAATCTCTATGGGCTGGTCTGTTACTTCTTCCGTTTTGGAAGCCTTTTCTTTACAACTAAAAACTAGTGTAAGTGCAAGCAAGAATAATAAAGCTCTCATAATATTGATTGATTTAATTAATGTTCCATGTTTACTCCCATCTCAAAATTCCCCCTTTCAGATCATAGATCTTTTCAAAGCCCATCTCTAACATTTTCCTGGCCGCTTTTTGGCTTCGGTTCCCCGATCTGCAATAAAGGTACACCGGTTTTTTACGATCTAGCTTATTTATTTCCGTCTGAAATATGCTTTTCTGAAATATATCGATATTCAATGCCTTTCCAATATGGCCAGAACGGAATTCGCGTTGTGTTCTAACGTCTACCAGCT
>CBDUAW010000081.1:0-8476 GCA_965365215.1 uncultured Eudoraea sp.
GAACATCGAGAGAGAATCAGGAAAATATTTATGATTTTGGAAAAAATTTGGGACTGGCCTTTCAGTTACAAGACGATTACCTGGACGCTTTTGGGAATCCTGAAAATTTTGGAAAGCAGCTTGGAGGAGATATCATTGAGAATAAAAAAACCTTTCTTTACCTCAATGCACGAGAATTGGGAACTAGTGAAATGGTCCTGGAAATGGAGCAGTTGTTTTCCATAAAACCAAAAAATCCCGAGCAGAAAATAGGGGAGGTAAGGGATATATATGAGAAATCAGGAGCTGCTGAAGCCACCCGGACTGAAATTGAAAAGTATACCATGAAGGCATACCAAAAGCTCGATTCGCTCAAAATAGCAGAGAATAATAAAGAAGCTTTAAGGCAATTCGCATTGAATCTTATGGACCGACAGGTCTAGAATATCCTTCGCCTCAAGGCATCCAGAAATAGCAGGGTAGGACTACCAGTCATAGTCTTGAGGTCTTCTAAAAAACTCGTTTCTTCATCCAGGAATTTAAATAACAACTGGGCACTTCTGTTTTTGAAGATAGATTCAAATATCAGGCTTCCTTTGCTGTTATCTCGGTGTAGGATATCTAACAATAGAAGGTCGTAAAACCAGTACCTGTTCTTTTTTCCAAAACTATTTAGCGGTTTATTCTTTTTGAGGTGTTCCAGCAGGAGGCGGTTCATTTTTTGAGAATTCTTAAAAGTATATCCCGTACTGGCCTTTGCCCATCCCCCCGCAGTGCCTATCCTGATAATTCGGGAAGTATTATGATTTTTAAAATTATAACAGGTCATGGGTATCATACCCTGTTCCTTATCCAGTATCTCATAGTCACTACAATGGAGTACATCATTTAGGTATGCTGTAATGGCCTCTTCATATTCTTTGTGTGGCAGCAGGTTCTCAGAAAACAGCGTATATTCTATTAGGGCCTTGTTTGGAGCGAATGGCAGAACATACATAAACCTGGTATTGCCTTTTTGAGGAATTGAAAAGTCCATAAAAGTGGCCATATCCTCATCAAATATATCCTGTTTGGTTTTCACAAACCAGCCTACAAAGTGTTGCTGGAGCAGAGGATATTGCTGCTGCTCTTTTAAAATTATAGGATCAAAAGAACTGTCAAAAACCAATTTACATGAGATCCTGCCTTCAGATGTATGTACTTCAACATCTTGCGCTGTCTCGTGAATTGCTATTACCTCGGCCTGCCAAAATTCTATATTTGGATAATCGCTGATTCTTTGCAGATAGTGGGAATAAAAGTCTATCCCGCGGACCATTTTATAGCGGTAAGGAGCTATGGGAATACGCTCTTTATATTGGCTCCCTGCAAAGTAAATGTTTTCCCAGCTTCGATAAACAATAGCATCAAATTCGCCTTCTCCCTTTTCCCAAAAGCACCAGGTTCGGTCATTTTTTTCCTTGGTATCTTTATCGAGTACGAGGACCTGCTTTTTTTTAAAAAATGCATCTTTCCCAATTCCATCGGCAAGCATCAAACCTGCAGCACCGGCTCCTATGATAATATAATCGTACTCTGGCATAATAGTAGGCCTAAAAGTACAAATTAAGAGGAGATATCCGATTTCTAATTAATTGATACGGTACCTAAGGCCAAAGAACCCCCTAATGCCCTGATTTGGTCCATATACATACGATGGATCAAAGGTTAGGGCGAAGGGATTATTGTCCGTAGCGATTGCATTCCCATTTTGATCAAAAGTCACTTCTTTGTCGAATGGATCATTGGCTCTGGCAATAATAAAGGGATTCCCTCTGTTGGGAGTCCAATTCAGCAGGTTTTTAATACCTCCGTATACTTCAAATCCTGCAAGGCCCTTGTAGGTAAATTGAATGTTCTGTATGCTCCAGGTAGGGGAAAATTCCCGTCTCGGATCTAAATCTCCTAAAAGGGGTAGTCTCATTGGCCCATATAGGTTGCCGGTGTAGTCCAGGCTGAGATTTAGGGATCTGAAAGCATAAGACACATTCCAGGTGCCCGTAATGCTTTCGGTCAGAATTTGACGTTCGCTTTCCCCATTTTCTGTATTTCTAACATCTTGCCATGTGGCTCCCACCAATACTTTTAAACCACTGGGCAAAACCAGATCCAGATTTGCACTCAAGCCCTGGGATACCGATTTTCCATTTAAATTGTCATAGATGATCTTATTGGGATTCGTATCGTAATCCGGTAAAATTATATTTGAAAAGTGTGTATAAAAGGCAGAAGCATCAAAGCCGATAAAGGTCCCGTTATTGGAATATATTTTTTTTAAGTAATTAAGGTTTACATTAATGGATCGTTCTGGTTTAAGGGCTTCAGCAATGACAACCTCTCTGGACCCCGTTAAGGCTGCATGGTCTTCCGTAAACAAGTTCACTACTCGGAAACCTGTACCGGTATTGACCCTGAAAATATCATTATCGGAAATCTTCCATTTAAAGGCTGCCCTGGGGGTAAGAATATTTCCATGCCTTTTGTCATAATCATAGCGAAGTCCGGCGAGGAAAGAATGCTTGGGACTTAGCGAAATTTCATCCTGCACAAAAAGGCTGGGGATCCAAACTTCATCTTCCTCGTTGCCATTCAAGCCTGCTGTTGCGGGAGTATTGTCGTCATAGAAGTTATAACGCAGGGCACTGCCCATCAGTACATCATGTATTCCTAAGGTTTTATCCCAGGTAAGCTGACTAAACCCAATTCGTTGATCCGCGAGGTAAGGCAGATTGCCGTAAACCGAATTCTGGCTGTGGTCATTGTATGAAAAGGAGAGCAAAACCTTTTCCTTAATTGGTATCTGATATTTACCTAAAACTTCCCAGCGCCTTGTATAGATGCTTTCCCCATAGATTTCATCGCCACCTCTGAAATCTGGCGTCCATTGCATTTCACCTCCCCATCGGTCCTCATAGAAAAATCGACCAGCCAGGGAGAATACTCGTGAGTCGGGTCTTTTAAAATTCCATTTTTGGAAAACCGAAATCCTATCCTGCAAGGTAACATCAGTAAAATTATCCCCATTATTATCTATAGGGGTGTTATAATTGAAATAATTGACCCCCAGCAAAACATCTATTTTATCGCTAAGGCCGATTTTTGTCCCTACATCCAGATTATACTCTCCCCACCCGGTTGCAAAAGCATCGGCAAAAAATTCGGGAGCCATTGGGGCATGTTTTGTTATAATATTTATTAGACCGCCCACTGCTTCGCTTCCATACAAGGTAGAGGCCGGCCCCTTTACGATTTCAATTTGTTCTATAAGGGAGTTGGGAATTCCGGACAAGCCATAAACCGTACCCAGACCACTAACTATGGGCATTCCATCTATCAACACCAAAGTATATGGCCCCTCCAGCCCATTGATATGGATATCGCCGGTATTACAAACATTACAATTTATCTGGGGCCTTACCCCATTTATGTTTTGAAGTGATTCGAACAAACTGGGGGTGGGATTTTTTTTGAGAAAGCTTGGGGAATAGACCTCTACGGGCACTGCACTCTCAAGCCTACTTACCGGTTTGAGGGTGCCAGTTACAACAGTTTCGTCGAGCTGTTCAGCAACTGGATTAAGCACTATTTCAAGAAGGTACGGATTATTATCATCAAAAAGTCTTACTTTTTGTCTTGAGGGATTGAAGCCTATTGCTGTAGCAATGAAGGTATAGGTTCCTTCTTTTAAGCCGGTAATTTCAAAATTCCCGAATTCATCTGAAGAGGTGCCTTCTGTGGTACCTTTTAGATATAAATTGGCAAAGGGGAGGCCGCCTTCATCTCCAATTACCCTCCCTTTAATGGAGATACTTTGCCCAATAACAGGGAGGCAAAACAACCAAATTAATACAGGTAAAACTTTGTTTAATAACATTTTACCATTTATTTTATATATTAAAGTAAAATAATATTTAGACAAATCTAAAAATTTGTTTTTACAAATAAAAATGTATTTTTGTTTTTCGGGATTTACCTATGACGCATTCTGAAGAAAATTATCTTAAGGCCATCTATCATTTGGGTAATCAGGGGACCAAATCGGTTTCCACCAATGCTATTGCCAAACAAATGATGACCAAGCCGTCTTCGGTAACCGATATGGTTAAAAGGCTGTCTGAAAAGGGATTGGTTAATTACAAGAAATATCAAGGAGTATCCCTAAGTTCAGAAGGCACCAAGAAGGCATTGACTATTGTAAGAAAACATCGATTATGGGAGGTTTTCCTGGTGGAAAAACTAAATTTTTCCTGGGATGAGGTCCATGATGTAGCGGAACAGCTAGAGCATATTAAGAGCGAAGAGCTAATAGACAGCTTAGATGCACTGCTGGGCTTTCCAAAGTTTGATCCCCACGGGGACCCTATTCCTGGCAAGGATGGAACAATCACTACCAGAGATAAGCACCTTTTAAGCCAATTGCCACTCAATACGGCAGGAGTATGTGTGGGAGTGAAGGATTCCTCAGCTGCATTTCTCAAATTTTTGGATAAGAATAATATAGCCCTGGGCAACCATATAAGGCTGCTGGAACGTGAGGAATTTGACAATTCCCACAAGGTGCTGATAAATAACCGGGAATTACGGCTATCTAATCAGATAGCATCTAATTTATATATCAAAAAGGATTAAGATATGGAAGAGGTAATTAGTTACTTTGAATCAATAAATCCGATTTTGGCAGCCTTATATGCCACTCTTTTTACATGGTTTCTCACTGCACTTGGTGCCGGATTGGTATTTTTCTTCAAGACCATGAACCGGGCAGTATTGGATGGGATGCTTGGATTTACAGGAGGAGTAATGGTTGCAGCAAGTTTCTGGAGCCTTTTGGCACCGGGAATTGAAATGAGCCCGGGGGAGGGATTCTATAAGGTAATTCCCGCTGCAGTCGGCTTCCTGCTTGGGGCCGTATTTTTGTATGGATTAGACAAAGTATTGCCTCATTTACATATAAATTTTAAAGAAAGTGAGGGGATTAAAACTCCCTGGCATCGTACCACTCTGTTAATTCTGGCTATTACCATGCATAATATACCGGAGGGACTTGCAGTTGGCGTTCTATTTGGAGGGGTGGCCTCGGGCTTTGAAGGAGCAACTATTGGAGGTGCCGTGGCGCTTGCTTTGGGGATAGGCTTGCAAAACTTTCCTGAAGGTTTTGCGGTGGCAATGCCTTTGAGAAGACAAAAATTAAGCAGAAGAAAAAGCTGGTTATACGGTCAGGCCTCTGCTTTAGTTGAACCTATTGCAGGGGTGCTGGGCGCCTGGGCAGTTCTTACATTTGAGCCTATTCTTCCCTATGCATTATCATTTGCCGCAGGCGCAATGATCTTTGTGGTAGTGGAAGAAGTTATTCCTGAGACTCAGCAGGATAAATACACAGACATCGCCACCATGGGATTTATTGGTGGTTTTATAATAATGATGATGCTCGATGTTGGGTTAGGCTAATTGTAATCTACTATTCATCCTCTTCCGTTTCAACTTCTTCATATGGGATATGGTCAAGGATATATTGTAGCGCCTCTATCCGGGCGTCGGTTTTCCTGTTAGCGTCAATAATAACCCAGGGACATTCAGGGAGATTCGTATTTTCAAACATCCGAAGTTTAAAGGCGGTATACTCATCCCATAATTCCTGAGCATTTTGATCTACCGCAGTCATTTTCCACTTTTTAAGGGGGTTTGATTTTATCTCTTTAAACCTCAATGCTTGCTGTTCCTTGGTAATTGAGAAGTATAATTTAATTAAATGCGTATCAGATTCCATGATCATCCTCTCAAAACTATTCACCTGCCCCATAAACGTACGGTATTGGCTTTTTGTACAAAACCCGTTTACCGGTTCTACCACCGCTCTGTTATACCAACTACGATCAAAGAATACCATTTCCCCCGGTTTGGGTAACTGGTTTACATATCTTTGGAAATACCACTGTCCTTGTTCTTCCACTGTTGGTTTTGGAAGGGCTACAATTCTGAAATTCCTGGGATTAATATGTGCTGTTATTCTTCTTATTGCCCCGCCTTTGCCCGCTGCATCCCTTCCTTCAAAAATGATAACAACTTTTCTGTTCTTGGCAATAACCCAATTTTGTAACTTGATTAATTCTGCTTGCAGTTCCCTGAATTTAATTTCATTTTTAGTGTAGCGCAAGGCCTTGTGGAGATTCGTTTTTTTCTCCGCAAATAAAAACTTCAGACCTAAAGGGGAATTCAGTAAATCTAATTCTTCCTGAGTAAGTGAGGGTACTGTGGTTTTCGTTCTTCGCATAGTTTAAATATCAATTTGTTCAATGTGCCTGTAGTAACGCAATACTACATTGGGATCTGGTAGGATAGTAGTTTTGGAACCGGCATTTCTGGAGTAGTTAAATCGGGATAAAACATATCTTATGCTCTCCAATCGGGCATTTCTTTTACTGTTGGCCTTTACAATGATCCATGGACTAAAGGTAGTATGGGTTTTTGAAAACATCTGTTCTTTGTAATAGGTATATTTGTCCCATAACAACTGCCCTTTTCTATCTACCGGACTAAACTTCCAAATTTTAAGAGGGTTTTCCATCCTTGAATCAAACCGCTTTTTCTGTTCGTCCTTTGAAATAGAAAACCAGAATTTTATTAAAATAACGCCATCCTCATAAAGCATATGTTCGAACCCCGGCACCTGGACGATAAATTGATCGTATTCCTGCTTTTTGCAGAATCCCATTACAGGCTCTACAACTGCTCTGTTATACCAGCTTCTATCGAAAAATACAATCTCCCCGGGGTTTGGTAATTCCTTGATATAGCGCCTGAAATACCATTGTCCTTGTTCTACTTCGGTAGGCTTTGATAATGCAACAACCCTCATAGTACGAGGGTTGAGGTGTTCTGTAAACCGCTTTATAGAACCACCCTTTCCGGCGGCATCCCTACCCTCAAATAAAATGGCTACCCTAAGTTTCTTCTTGGTAATCCACTGCTGTAAAGCGACCAGTTCTGCCTGTAATAATTTTAGTTCTTCTTCATATCTGATATTGCGAAGTAGCTTTTTGATCTTTATCCCCTTATGGTCTGCCAAATGGATAAGATCCTTTCGTCTTTTGACTTTCTCAAGTTCTTCGAGTTCGAACATTCTAAGGTGTTTATAATTGGAATCTGCCTTTTGGATACAGAAATTGCCAGATAGGTCAGATTAGGATTGTTAGAGGCTAAAGATACTAATTTTACACCATCAAATTGTCTGCTTAACCCTTGTTTTACATATAGAAATGGTATTTTTATGCCACATTAATGACCTTAAAATTAATTCTGTTGAATATGGCTCAGTTACTAAAAACCAAAAACCTGTCGTTACTCTTTATCAGCATGTGTTTAATGTCCTTTCTATGTTATGGACAGGATACGGATTCCAAGTTTTCTTACCTGGATATATTTCAATTGAAGTATGCTGCTGACCCCCAAATTTCACCAAATGGGGACTGGATCGTATACCGCAAAATGGGTTTTGATATTATGGAAGACAGGGGTTCCGGTAATTTATGGATGATAAAAACAGATGGTAGTGTCCATCAAAAACTCACTTCAAGAGAGACCAATGAATCCAGTCCAAGATGGTCTCCGGACGGCAAGCGGTTGGCTTTTGTAAGTGCCACTGCCGAAGGTGCAGAAATATATATCTACTGGCAGGATTCGGGCAAAGTGGCTCGCATATCGCAACTGCCGTTTAGCCCAAGTGCTTTGAGTTGGTCTCCAATGGGCGATTATCTTGCTTTTTCTATGAACGTAGAAAAGGCCCCTCCGGTTTTGGTTAAAATGCCGAAGAAGCCCAAAGGAGCGAAATGGGCAAAATCTCCTAGAATTACTGACAGAGTATACCATGAAGCAGACGGACGGGGCTATATAAAACCTGGATTTAATCATATTTTTATAATTCCTTCAGACGGAGGGGCAATCAGAAAACTTACCACAGGCGATTTTCATCACAGGGGCCCTTTGTCATGGTCAAAAGATGGAGGCAAAATCTACTTCTCTGCTAACAGAAATCCAGATTGGGAATACGATTTCAGAAATAGCGAGCTCTATTCGGTAGCAGGAAGATTGAACAGCTTACTTCAAGGCCGGGGCCAGATCGTTACCCAGCTATCTCTCCGGATGGGAAGTATATTGCCTATGTGGGATATGAGGATAAGGTGCAGACCTATCAGGTAAGCCAATTACAAATTATGAACCTGGATAACAAGGATAAGAGAGCGCTAACCGTACCCCTGGACAGAAGTGTACGTAATCCTGTATGGGATAAAAAAGGAAAAGGGCTTTACTTTAATTATGACGATAAAGGAAATACTAAAATTGGCTTTGTTTCCCTCGATGGAAAAATAACAAAATTAGCAGATAACCTGGGCGGTACCTCAATAGGCAGGCCATATGCAGGCGGTTCCTTCAGCGTTGCAAACAACGGTACCCTGGCATA
>CBDUAW010000082.1:0-8433 GCA_965365215.1 uncultured Eudoraea sp.
CAAGTCAAATGTTGTCGGCATTGATAAAATAGAGAATAAAGTGGAAACCAAGGTACAGTTGGTGCATAAACCTACCGGAATACAGATCTCCTGTTCAGACTCGCGCTCCCAGCACGACAATAGGGCAACTGCCCTGAAAATGTTGAAATCCCAGTTATATGAGATTGAACTACGGAAAAAACAGGAAGCCCGGGACGCTATCGAATCGTCCAAAATGAAAATAGAATGGGGATCCCAAATCCGAAATTACGTTATGCACCCCTATAAACTGGTTAAGGATGTAAGGACCGGCGAGGAAACGGGCAACGTTGATGCGGTTATGGATGGTGATCTAAACGCTTTTCTAAAGGCATACCTCATGATGTCTGGCCAGCAACAGAAAGAAGCTTAAAGAATAATCAAAGCCAAAATAATGATCAAAATTTATCACAATCCGCGATGCAGAAAGTCTAGAGAAGGATTAGCCTATTTGAACGAAAAGGGGGTTGAATATGAAACAGTCCTCTATTTAAAGGATACGCTCAGCAAGGGAGAACTACAGGAAATAATAAATGCCTTAGGCAAGGCTCCGGAGGAACTCATCAGAAAAAACGAAGCAGTTTGGAAAACTACATTTAAGGGGAAAGACCTAAGTGATGAGCAGTTGATAGAAGCTATGGCGACGCATCCAAAACTCATTGAAAGACCGGTTGTAACAAACGGTGACAAGGCCGTAATAGCAAGGCCTGCCAGCCTAATTGATTCCATCCTCTGATTAAACCATTGGTAGTCCGGAGATTTATCGGAAATTACTTGCTCTGCTTGTTTAAGAGAACCTTTCATTTAACATACATTTAACCATAGATCGATAAACCTTCTTCTATTTTTACGGTCAAACAACGGAGCATCAATTAAAATGAAAGGATCTTTTTTATTTCTTCTTATCCTCCTAACCTCTGTTTTCTCAGTAGAAGCACAATATGGTTATGGAAATGGGTACTATGGGAGACAGCGCAGCGCGGTACCGCGGACCCCTACTGAACAACAGGAACCGGAACCTAAAACCGCTGAAGAAATCGTTGCCCAGGAAATTCCAAGAATACAGGAATCCATTGATCTCAACGATTTTGAACTTGCAGTGGTTAGCACCATCTTAACCAAGTACGTACAACAAAGTATTGAATTAAGACTTCTGGAGCTGGGGCCTGAAAAAACTATGGAAGGCATGGAGAAAATCCGGGAAAACCAGCGCGAAGAACTGAGAGCCGGGCTTCCCGAGGAGAAGTACCTTGCCCTAATAGATTTACAGAAAAACGGTTACAAGAAGAAAAAAGGTAAAAAAAAGAAAAAGAAAAAAAAGTCTAAGCAAATTCCTGAATGAGAAAAGTACTACTGCTGGCGCTACTTCTGATAACGCTGCAATTTGGAATGGCACAAAGGGGCCAGGGACAACGGCCTACTCCTATAAAAATTACGGGTACTGTTTTAGATGATGAAACCGGACAGCCGCTGGAATATGCCACTTTAGTATTGCAGAGCTTAAGGCAACCAGACCGCGTTACCGGTGGCATCACAGATGCGGAAGGTAAGTTTGAGGTAGAGACAGCTCCTGGAAGGTACAACGTGCGGGTAGAATATCTTTCCTACAAATCCTACGAACTACGGGAACAGACCTATAGAAATACGACAGATCTGGGGGTAATACGTTTGGAAATCGATGCAGAACAGCTAGAGGCTGTAGAAGTAGTAGGCGAAAGAACAACGGTTGAATTACGATTAGATAAGAAAGTCTATAATGTAGGTCAGGACCTTACTGTTAGAGGAGGCTCTGTAACAGATGTTTTGGATAATGTCCCCTCTGTTACCGTAGATGTAGAAGGCAACATAAGCCTAAGGGGCAATGAAAGTGTCCGGATCCTTATCAACGGGAAACCCTCTGCCCTCTCCGGCCTTAATCCGGAAACGCTGCAACAATTGCCAGCTGAAGCCATAGAACGTGTTGAGGTTATCACGAATCCATCGGCAAGGTACGATGCCGAAGGAACTGCAGGTATTCTGAACATTATTCTCAAACAAAGTAAAACAGCCGGCCTTAACGGATCAGTTAATGTATTTGCAGGAAATCCCGATAATTTCGGTGGGGCCCTGAGTCTTAATCTAAGGCGGGAAAAGTTCAATATTTTTACAAATACCACTTACAGATACCGCAACGCCCCGGGTAACGCCTTATTTGAACAGGAAAACTTCAATGAAAATGGTACTACCGTTAGTTTTCAGGATGAAATAAGGGACTACCAGAGAGAGCGGAAAGGATTTAACACCAACATTGGGTTTGAGTACTTCATAGATGAAACCAGTAGTATTACAAATTCCTTTGTCTATCGGAAATCTAGTGGTAACAGCCTGACCAATATCGACTTCTTCAATTTTGATGCAGACCGCAACCCTACCATCAGTCGAAATCGCTTTACCGATGAAGACGAGAACGAAGAAAATGTGCAGTACTCCGTTAATTTCGTAAAACGGTTTAATAATGAGGGACATGAACTCACTATGGACTATCAGTACTCCACCGGAGACGAAATTGAAAATTCCATCATTAACGAAATAGTACTGGGTGATAACATTTCCCTGCCAACGGAGCAGACCATTAATGATGAATTACAAGTTAATCAATTGTTGCAGATGGATTATGTGCGGCCTTTTGGAAAAAACAAGCAATCCCAGTTCGAATTAGGCTACCGGGGTACTTTTAATAACTTCAATACGGACTTTGATTTTGGAATTTTGGAAGACGGGAGCCTTACCGTAGATCCCAATTTCACCAATGAGCTCAATTATAAAGAATACGTTAATGCGGCCTATGTGCAGTTAGGGACCAAGGTAAAAAAATTCAATATTCTGGGCGGACTTCGTATGGAAGCTTCAGATATAGGAGTAGAACTGGTAGATACTAATGAAGTAACGGACAAGGATTATGTAGACTGGTTTCCATCGATATTCCTTGGCTACGAATTTTCGGAATTGGAACAGCTTACCCTGAGTTACAGCAGGCGACTGAGAAGGCCCCGTTCCAGGTTTATAAACCCCTTCCCTTCCCGTTCCAGTAATACCAATCTATTTCAGGGGAACCCAGACCTGGATCCCACCTATACCAACGCTTTTGACCTGGGTTATTTAAAACGCTGGGACAAGATAACCTTTACCACCTCGGCTTATTACAATCATTCTACCGGGGTATTTCAGTTTATTCAACAGGAAACGGGCGATTTTGTAGAGATTGAAAATCCGAATGATCCCCTAAATCCGGTCCTGGTTCCTGTACAACGCCGAACACCTATAAATCTTGCTACGGACGATCGTTACGGAATGGAATTTACCACCACTTATGTGCCAAAAAGAAGCTGGAGATTAACCTGGAACCTCAACCTGTTTCAGCAACAATTAAGGGGAGATTACACTTTTACCAATTTTCAGAATGAAGTGATCACCCAAAATTTTGATGCCGATAACTTTACCTGGTTTACAAGATTCAGCGCTAAAATACCCCTCCCTGGCAAAATAGATTTTCAGACCAATTTGTTTTATCGTGGCCCAAGGAGGAATGCGCAGAGCGAGAATAAAGGAATTCTCTCCACAAACCTGGCCTTTAGTAAAGACGTTATAAAAGATAAAGCTACTTTGTCGCTGAATGTGAGCGACCTATTTAATTCCCGAAAGCGACGTAGTGAAACCAGGACGGAAAACGTATTTACCTATAGCGAATTCCAATGGCGTGAACGTCAAATTACCTTGTCATTTTTATACCGCTTTAATGAACAAAAAGAACAACGAGGGCGAAACCGCCGAGGAAATGGCGGGGATGAGGACTTTGAATTTGAAGGGTCTTCTAGGTAGTTCTTAAATCAAATAAAAAAGAAGCCTTCGGGCTTCTTTTTTTATGCGTTGCGTTTTGCTTTTTTAGCTTCACGTCTTTCTTTCCAAATTTCCATCAGATTCCCTCCTAACCAATAGGGTACTACAAATAACAAAAGAAACATCATTAGCCAGAAGCCTATAGTTACAATGGTAAGAAAGGCAAGGAATCCTAAATATTGATCAAATTCAAACATAATTCTTTGATTTCGTTGAACAAAGATATCATGAAATTGGCAAAATCCCACAATCCAATTCAAAAAAATTATTCCCCCGTAAAAATCTCCTTCCCTGAGCTAAATAATGATTCTATATCCTAACTTTGTATAGACCATAAAATAATAGCAATATGAGTTATAGAATTGAGAAAGACACCATGGGTGATGTTCGGGTTCCGGACGACAAATACTGGGGAGCCCAGACTGAAAGATCAAGGAATAATTTTAAAATTGGCCCGGAGGCTTCCATGCCTTTGGAGATCATATACGGATTTGCCTATTTAAAAAAAGCGGCGGCTTATGCCAACCATAAATTAGGGGTATTAGCAGAGGAGAAAAGAGACCTTATAGCTGCAGTTTGTGATGAAATTCTGGATGGGCAGCACAATGAACAATTCCCTTTGGTTATTTGGCAAACAGGATCGGGGACCCAAAGCAATATGAATGTCAATGAAGTTATTGCGAACAGGGCCCATGTATTAGCGGGAAAAAAAATTGGCTCGGGGGAAAAAACCATTGCACCCAATGATGATGTCAATAAATCGCAGTCTTCTAATGACACCTTTCCTACAGGGATGCATATTGCGATCTACAAGAAGGTGGTGGAAGTTACAATTCCCGGAATAAAACAATTGAGGAATACCCTTGATAAAAAGGCAAAGGAATTTGAAAAAATTGTTAAAATTGGCCGCACTCACCTCATGGATGCCACCCCTCTAACCCTTGGACAGGAATTCTCTGGCTATGTCTCACAATTAGATCACGGCATTAAGGCCTTGCAGAACACCTTAGATCATTTGAGCGAATTGGCTCTGGGTGGTACTGCAGTTGGAACGGGTTTGAATACCCCGGCAGGCTATGATGTGCTGGTCGCCAAATATATTGCTGATTTTACCGGACATCCGTTTAAAACGGCTGCTAATAAGTTTGAAGCCCTCGCTGCTCACGAAGCCCTTGTGGAAACACATGGAGCCCTGAAACAACTGGCAGTATCCCTGAATAAAATTGCGAATGATATAAGGATGATGGCCTCAGGACCCCGTTCAGGAATCGGGGAGATTATTTTGCCTGCGAATGAACCCGGAAGTTCCATAATGCCCGGAAAAGTAAATCCAACACAATGCGAAGCCCTGACCATGGTTTGTGCACAGGTTATGGGAAATGATGTAGCCGTTACCGTTGGAGGCACACAGGGACACTATGAACTCAATGTCTTTAAACCGATTATGGCTGCCAATCTATTGCAATCTGCCCAATTGTTGGGAGACGCCTGTGTAAGCTTTGAAAAGAATTGTGCAGCAGGGATCAGCCCTAATCACGAGGTAATCCAAACGCTATTGAACAATTCCCTGATGCTTGTCACTGCCCTCAATACCAAAATTGGCTATTATAAGGCAGCGGAAATTGCAAATACAGCGCACCAAAATGGCACTACCTTGAAGGAAGAAGCCATTAATTTAGGATATGTTACTGCAGAAGAATATGAGCAGTGGGTAAAGCCGGAAGACATGGTTGGCGAAATGAAGTAAGATCTTCAATTCTGAAATTTCTTAAACAAAAAAGGGCGGCAATTACTTGCCGCCCTTTTTTTATGTAGTGCTAGGTGTTATTTTAAAGTGAATTTGGAAGTTCCCAAAAGCTTTAATTTATCGTCATAAACATTTACCATATAATTTCCTTTCTGGAAGTCCCCAGATGGCTTGTTTATATAATCACATACATCTAAGGTATTGTTTTCGTAGTAGAAGTTTGTACCCTTGCTATAGCTTACAGAAGCACCTTCTTCTGTAGTCTTAGAATTACCTCCGCCTAGTACATTTCCTTGTGGATCCAATACTTCAATAAGGAACTCACGGTCACCAGCATCAGCAATTACGTTATCAGCAACAGTAAAACAAATCTTAAACTTGTCAGTACTCCTTGCTCTGGAAGTAGAAACCAATTTACCATTGTTTCTCTCTCTTACCGCATCAACAGTGAATTTAGAAAGGTTAAGTGCAGAACCTCTTTCTACTGCAGCTGCTAGCTGGGTATTCTGTACTACCAGTGAATCGCTAAATACAGTTTGCTTCTCCAATTCCACAAAGGTACTGTCGCGCTGCATTGCAATCAAAGCGTTAGATTGCGTTAAGGAATCAACTTGCTTAAGCAATTGTTCTCTTTCCTGCTTCAATACGGCAACTTGCCTTCTGTATCTGGATAGGGAAGAAATATCAGCTTTCATGGTTTGTACAGAATCGATATACTTTGCAATACGATCTCTTGCTATAACCAATTCCTCATTGGTAGCATTGCTCTCAAGGATAGCCTTGTCATACTCAGATTTCAAGCTATTCAAATCATCTACTACCAATTCCTTTTCTTTTGTAAGGGCAGCAGTGGTCTTTTTCTTATCCTGATAAAGACTAACGGTATAGATAATGGTACCTAATAGAACCACACCTAATAATCCGGCAATTACCTTTAATCCGTTGTTACTTTTTGTTTCCGTCATAGTGTAAAAAATTAATTAATCTTTAGTTTCTTACTAAATAGATTTTGTTTGTTTGTTTCAGTCTATATACGGTTAAGATTCTATTTTAGACTTCGGATTGTTAAAAAATAATTTTTTTGAGAAAAAATATTATGCGATATTAATGCTACATTGAATTTTGCTAAAAACATGCTTGGTCTATGAAAACTTCCCTGATAAAATACTTTTTTTGCGCATTGGCTTTGGTTGCTTGTAAGGATAAGGAAAAATCCGGAGCAGAAACCTCAGAGGAGAATCAAATAATGGGTGAGGAAATAGCTGTAACGGATGCAGGAATAGAGGTATTCCCCGTTTCTCACGCTACCGCCGTATTGGTTTGGGATGGTATTACCATCTATATAGACCCCGTGGGTGATATAGATCAGTTTAGCACGTTTAAGTCCCCTGATCTAATCCTGATCACCGATGTTCATGGGGATCATTACAGCCGGGAAACACTTGAAGGACTGGAAACCCAAAAGGCAAAAATCATTGTCCCCCAGGCTGTGGCCGATCTGTTACCTCCAAGCTTTACGCCACAGATAGATGTACTGAATAACGGGGACTCCAAGGAACGGTATACTATTTCCATAGAGGCCATCCCGATGTACAATTTGAGGGAGGAAGCAAAGAAGTTCCACGAAAAAGGGAGGGGTAACGGCTATATTTTAAGGAAAGACGGAATGGGGGTTTACTTTTCAGGGGATACAGAAGACATCCCTGAAATGAGGTCTCTGGAAAATATCGATAAGGCCTTTGTTTGTATGAACCTGCCCTATACTATGACCGTGGAAAGCGCTGCTGATGCCGTGCTGGAGTTTAAACCGCAGGAGGTGTACCCATATCACTATAGAGGAAGGCCCGATGTGAGTGATGTTTCCGTGTTTAAATCCTTAGTGCAAAAGGGCAATCCGAACATCAAAGTAGTACAACTAGATTGGTATCCCAACGAAAATTACTAAGCTAGCGAATCAGTTTTTTGTATTTGATCCTGGTAGGTATAATATCAGCGCCCAGCCTTTTCTTCTTGTTCTCTTCATAGTCTGAGAACGATCCTTCAAAGAAATATACCTGAGAATCGCCTTCAAAAGCCAGAATATGTGTACAGATCCTGTCCAGGAACCAACGGTCGTGCGAAATTACTACCGCACAGCCGGCAAAGTTCTCCAACCCTTCCTCCAAGGCTCTTAGGGTATTCACGTCCAGATCATTGGTAGGCTCATCCAACAACAATACGTTCCCTTCTTCCTTTAGGGTCATGGCCAGGTGCAAGCGGTTCCGTTCTCCACCCGATAACATATTCACTTTTTTGTTTTGTTCACTGCCCGAGAAATTGAATCGGCTAAGGTATGCCCTTGAATTTACCTGTCTGCCGCCCATAAGAATTAATTCCTGTTCGTCACTGAAATTCTCCCAAATAGTTTTAGAAGAGTCAATATTTGAATGACTCTGATCTACATAGGCTATTTTGGCGGTATCTCCCACCAGGAATTCTCCTTTATCAGGGCTTTCCTCGCCCATGATCATTTTAAAGATGGTAGTTTTCCCGGCACCGTTTGGTCCTATAATCCCAACAATACCGGCCTGGGGTAGTTTAAAATTGAGGTCTTCATACAACAATTTGTCCCCAAATGCCTTACTAACCCCAACTGCTTCAATAACATTGGTCCCTAGCCTGGGGCCGTTGGGAATGTAGATTTCCAGTTTTTCAACAAGTTGTTTCTGATCCTGATTAAGCAGTTTATCGTAATTATTTAACCTTGCCTTCTGCTTTGTGTGCCTGCCTTTAGCGCCTTGACGCACCCAATC
>CBDUAW010000083.1:0-8429 GCA_965365215.1 uncultured Eudoraea sp.
AGCAGAATATAAGGACAGTATTTTAAAACCCGGGCCATGGGAATTTATGATTACGGGCTTTGCCGAATGCTTGCCTTACCATGACAATCAGGTGAGCCTTAATACCGAGGTTTTGGATAAATGGGGACAACCCACCCTGTCTATTGATGCAGAATTCAGGGAAAATGAAAAGGCTGCAAATCGGCAAATTCAGGAAGATGCCGTAGAAATGCTAGAAAAAGCCGGACTGAAGGAGGTCTTTGGATTTGATCAGGACCACTACCCGGGATATGGGGTACATGAAATGGGGACAGCGCGTATGGGCCGCGATCCAAAAACTTCCGTATTGAATGGTTTTAACCAGGTACATGCGGCGAAAAACGTTTTTGTATCCGATGGAGCTTGTATGACCTCCTCCTCCTGCGTAAACCCATCCCTGACCTATATGGCTATTACGGCCAGGGCAGCGAATCATGCCGTTTCCGAATTGAAAAAAAGAAATATTTAGTATTATGGACAGAAGAAGTGCCTTGAGAAAAACTGGATTATTGGCCGGAGCTGCAGTTGCCATGCCCACCTTGGTTTCGCTATTGAATTCCTGCAAGAGCGAAACCGGATTAAGTTGGCAACCGGAATTCTTTACCGAAGAGGAGGCTAAAACCATATCGGCTTTGGTAGATATGATCCTCCCACGTACAGAAACCCCCGGAGCTTTGGACGTGAAGGCCCATGTGTTTATCGACAAGGTTGTGGCTCGGGTATTTGATGAAGCCGGACAACAAAATATGCGGGATGAAATTGCAGGGTTTAATTCCGATTGTAAAAATTCGCACGGTTCGGCCTTTGTAGATTTGAGTACTTCCAAAAGGGCAGAGGTTTTAGAAGCTGCCGAAAAAGCTTCAGGAAAATATAATCCCTCCGTCTGGGGCATAACCCTGGGCGAACAAAAGCCGGTTGGCTTTTATAGATCCATCAAGTCCATGGCGCTATGGGCGTATTTTACTTCAGAGGAAATAGGGGAGAAGGTGCTTAGTTATGACCCAATTCCCGGTAACTATATTGGCTGTGTCCCCTTAGATGAGGTCGGGAATAAGTGGAGCCTTTAGGTAATGTCTGCTATGCCGTTAGGCTGATAAGTTACCAACCCCGATACGATATCTTTGGGAGCCTCTAATGATCCTTTTCTCCATAGCGTACCACCGTGGTTAATTTCTATTGTTCCGGGAATATAAGAGGAAGATCTTTCCCTTTCATTTATTGTGCTCTCACGTAAAATTTTATGGCAGTTTGGCACAAAAACTCATTATTGTCTCAATTTGTTACAATAATCCTTTGTTTTATTGAATTATTGTGCTTTATTTGATAAAACTATCATTTTTGACCGCAAAAAAAACAGTACAAGCACTTCAAAAAGAGGATTTTATACAAAACCTTTCATACGACTCTGTGATTTTTGGATTTAATGGGGTACAACTCAAAATATTGGTCCTGGAGTATCACAATACTGGTTTGTTCGCGCTTCCGGGCGGGTTTGTAAAACGGAATGAAAGCCTGGATGATGCAGTGAAAAGAGGAGTAAATGAACGCACCGGACTAAACAATATCTATTTTGAACAGTTTCAGACTTTTGGAAGTTTAACACGGTCCCATCCGAAGGCAATGAAAAGGATTCTGGAAGCAAATAACCTTGATCTTAAGGTTCATGAATGGCTGCTCGATCGTTTTATTTCTGTGTCGTATTATGCCCTGATAAATTATGATGTGGTGACTCCTACCCCTGATGCGCTTTCCGATAGCATTAATTGGTATGCCATTAATGAATTACCGGCCCTTATGATGGATCACAACCAAATAGTGAATAAAGCCCTACAGGTACTTCGTGAAAACCTGGAAAAAAAGTTAGTCGGGATGAATTTACTTCCGCCCAAATTCACCATGAAACAATTGCAGCAGGTATATGAGGCTATTCTGGGCCAACCCTTAAGGCGCACTACCTTTCAAAGGCGTATTCTGGCTATGGATATATTGGAACGCCATGAAAAGTTGTTTTTGGGAAAAGCCCATAAGGCACCTTACCTCTATAGTTTTAAATCGAAGGATACTAATAAACAAGACGAACAAAAAGTACTAATTGAGAACTAAAAAAATGAAGAAATCAAAGACAAAAGTTAATTTTAAATTATTCCTCAGCACCCTTTTTTGTATGGGGATTTTTATCATCCAGGCCCAGGATAGGTTTGGAGGATTAGCGCTCTACACCGTGCGCGATGCCATGCGAGAAGATGCGAAAGCAACCCTAAAAGCGGTGGCCGATGCAGGATACAGGAATATTGAAGCAGCCGGGTATAACGATGGCAAGTTTTACAAGATGTCCCCGCAGGAATTTAAAGCGGTACTTGACGATTTGAATCTTATCCCGGTAAGCACGCATCAGGGAAGTGTTACCCTTGAAAATGCCGATGTGATGATGGCCGATGTAAAAGCAGCAGGTTTTAAATTTTTCGTAGTTCCGGTTCCACCTATGGGAATGTTCAAATTTAATAGGAAGGAAAGGACTATGGGGATGGAAGGAAGCGCTGCAGAATTAGCAGAGGTCCTGGATGTACTTGGTGAGAAGGCCAATGCTGCAGGACTGCAATTGCTTTACCATAATCACGATTTTGAATTTATGGAAGACAATGAAGGGGTGGTTATCATTGATTACCTTTTGGAAAACTGTAATCCTGAATTTGTTAATTTCCAAATGGACCTGTATTGGGTCACCAAAGCAGGGGCAGATCCCCTGGCCTATTTTGAAAAATATCCTGGCCGATTTAAAATTTGGCATGTAAAAGACATGGATTCTGAAGGAAGGTTTGCCCCGGTGGGAAGGGGAACTATCAATTTTACCAAAATATTGGCAGAAAAGGAAAAATCGGGCATGGAATCCTATATGGTGGAGCAAGACAGGACTTTTGAAGGCCTTAAGCCGTTAGAAGCCATTAAATTGAGCCATAAGGGCCTGAAGAAAATAGGTTTCAAGTAAGTTTTATGCGAGACCAGGAGACTGGAATAAAAGGCTGCCAACTTATTAAACCCCAGCAACGTTTTCAAAACACATTCAGACCTTTAAAAACGAACCACTTTAAAAACAAACCTCATGAAAAAAATATTCACCAACTTATTCAGTTTTTTACTGCTACTTGGTGCAGCTCAGTTGTCTGCACAACACGAAATCCAGACAGGGACCAATGTTGCTGTAACAAATACCAATTCCGGTAAAGTAAGGGGTTATATTGAGAATGAAGTATTTATTTACAAAGGTATCCCCTATGCAAAGGCAAAAAGATTCGAGGCCGCACAGCCACCTGATTCATGGGAAGGAGTCCGCAGTTCTACAATGTACGGGCCAGTAGCCCCCTTGCTCACCCCAACCTCTTCTATCCAGGACGAACCAGAATTTGTTTTTGACCACGACTGGGGTTTTACAAATGAAGATTGCCTAAGTTTAAATGTGTGGACTCCGGCTATAGCTGACGATAAAAAAAGGCCTGTAATGTTCTGGATCCACGGGGGTGGATTTACAGCTGGTTCCAGTCATGAGTTACCCTCTTATGATGGGGCAAATCTCAGCAAAAATGGGGATGTGGTGGTAGTCTCCATCAATCATCGCTTAAATGTCCTGGGTTTCCTGGATCTTTCAGCGTATGGGGAAAAGTATAAGCATTCTGCGAACAACAGCATTTTAGATATGGTAATGGCCTTAAAATGGGTTAGGGACAATATCTCTAATTTTGGGGGAGATCCTAATAATGTAACTATCTATGGGCAGTCTGGCGGAGGTGCCAAGGTCAACACCTTAATGGCCATGCCAATGGCTAAGGGGCTTTTCCATAAAGCCATCAATCAAAGTGGGTCCTTCAGGGGTGGAATACTGGAAAAGGAGACCACCCGGGCCATCGCAGCTGAAACCATGTCTATTCTGGGCCTTCAGGCATCAGCAGTGGATAGTTTGCAAACCATACAATTTTCGGTTTTGGCAGAGGCCAGTTCAAAAGCTTTAAAAAAGGTGGAAGAAAAAATGAAGGCAGCCGGAAAACCGGTATTTGGTTTCGGACTGAGTTGGGGCCCTAGTGTTGACGGAGAGGATCTGCCTTTTCAAACAGCTTCGGAAGAAGCACTGGCCCTTTCAAAAGATATTCCCTTATTAATTGGAACGGTAAAAAATGAATTTGCTCCATTTGCCAATATGCGCTTTGTGGGGGCATCTGATGAAGCCATTATGGCCCACATCAAAGAAACGTATAAGGAAAAAGCGGATGCCTATATTGCCGCGGTAAAAAAGGCCTATCCGGAAGATACAGCTGCCAAGGACCTGATCGATGTTGATGTTATGTTTCGGCCAGGGGCCGTGGTGCAGGCCAATATGAAATCTGCCCTGGTCGGGGGGGCTCCGGTTTATATGTATTTATTCACCTGGCAATCTCCCGTTTTTGATGGGAAATATAAATCACTCCATTGCATGGAACTGCCATTTGTCTTTGACAATGTGGCCCTGGCCAATCATATGACAGGCGGGGGTGCGGAAGCGCATGTTTTGGCCGATAAAATGAGCAGAGCATGGATCAATTTCGCCAGGACGGGCAATCCCAATCACGCCGGTATACCGGAATGGCCCCAATACACTAGTGAGAACACAGCCACCATGCATTTTGATAACAGCTGTAAAGTTAAACCACAGCTAGACAAGGAATTATTTGATTTAGTACAAGGAAACTAAAAGGCCAATTCATGAAATTATACAAAAGACAATGGATCATAGGTGTAATGACGCTGACCCTTCTCTTGGGTAGTTGCGGGGAAAAGTTTACCACAGAGGAAAAAGACGGTTTTATAAAAGTATACAACCAGGATGGAAGTTCTCTTGGTTTCCATCCGGAATCAGGAGTAACACTTTTGACCGCAAATCGGTACGCTTTCAAGGATTTAAATAAGAATGGAGAATTGGACACTTATGAAGATTGGCGCCTATCTGCGGAGGTACGTGCAGAAGACCTGGCTAAGAAAATGTCCATTGAACAAATCGCAGGTTTAATGCTCTACAGTGCACACCAATCCATTCCCGGGAGCAGTCGCGGTTTTGGTTCCTCAAGTTACAATGGCAAACCTTTTCCAGAAAGTGGAGCAGTTGCCAGTGACCTCTCTGATGAACAGAAGCAATTTTTAAGAGATGATCATCTCAGGCATGTTTTAATAACCAGGGTGGAATCGCCCGTAGTATCCGCTAAATGGAATAACAATGCCCAAACCTTTGTAGAAGGTATTGGATTGGGTATTCCTGTCAATACGAGTTCTGACCCCAGGCATGGCAGTGACTCCTATGCAGAATTTAACGCCGGCGCAGGAGGAGACATTTCCATGTGGCCCGGAACCCTGGGGATAGCGGCAACTTTTGACCCGGACTTGATGCAACGATTTGGTGAAATTGCCTCCAGGGAATACCGCGCTTTGGGAATTGCCACGGCACTGTCTCCCCAAATTGACCTGGCTACCGAACCAAGATGGAGCCGATTTGATGGCACCATGGGGGAAGATCCCGACCTGGCTACGGATTTGGCAAGGGCCTACGTAGATGGTTTTCAATCTAGTGATGGAGGAGATTGGGGATTTGAAAGTGTGAATGCCATGGTAAAACACTGGCCCGGCGGCGGCCCCGAAGAGGGGGGACGCGACGGACATTTTGGTTACGGTGCCTACGCGGTATATCCCGGGAATAATCTTAAAGACCACATACAACCTTTTACCGAGGGCGCTTTTAAATTAAATGGGAAAACGAAAATGGCTTCTGCTGTGATGCCCTATTACACTATTTCAACAGGCCAGGATACCAAGAACAATGAGCTTGTAGCTAACGGTTACAATCAATATCTGATTACAGATATATTACGAGCTGAATACGGATATGACGGTGTGCTTTGCACAGACTGGGGCATTACTAGAGATGTTTCGTCTGTGGAAAAATTTGAAGGGAAGCCCTGGGGCGTGGAAACATTGACTGTTGCCGAGCGCCATTACAAAGCCATTGAAGCAGGTATGGATCAATTTGGGGGTAACAATGATATGGGCCCGGTTATAGAAGCATACCAAATGGGGGTTGCTGAACATGGCGAGGAATATATGCGAAAGCGTTTTGAAGAATCTGCAGTGCGCTTACTAAAAAACATATTTCGCGTCGGGCTTTTTGAAAATCCCTATCTGGATATAGCGGAAAGCACACAGATTGTAGGAAATCCGGAATATATGGAGGCAGGTTATGAGGCGCAGTTGCGTTCCGTGGTGATGCTTAAAAACCACAATAATACCCTTCCGTTGAAAGAGAAACAAAAAGTTTATGTACCACAACGATATATTGCTCCAAGCACCAATTGGTGGGGCATGGTAACACCGGAAAAAACGGAATACCCTTTTAATATTGAGGTGATAGCAAAATATTTTCAGCTTGTTGAAGATCCGCAGGAGGCAGACTTTGCCCTGGTAGGTATAAAAAGCCCGGATGGCGGAGTTGGGTATGATAGCAAAGACCTGGAGAAAGGCGGAAATGGGTACGTCCCCATAAGCCTACAGTATGCTACCTATACCGCAACCAATGCCAGAGAAACCAGCTTGGCGGGAGGTAGTCCCCTGGAAGATTTTACAAACAGGTCTTATAAAGACAAAACCGTGATGACCAACAATCTGACCGATATGACCCTGGTCAATGAGACCAAAGCAAAAATGGGCAACAAACCTGTAATAGTAATAGTGCATGTTTCCAAGCCTATGGTTTTTTCTGAAATTGAAGAAAGCGCATCTGCCATTTTAATTCAGATGGGGGTGCAGGACCAGGCCTTAATGGATATCGTGTCAGGGAAGTCAGAACCTTCCGGCTTATTGCCATTTCAAATGCCGGCCGATATGCTTACCGTTGAAAAACAATTTGAGGACGTCCCAAGAGATATGATGCCCTACGTTGATACGGAGGGCAATTCCTATGATTTTGCGTTTGGCATGAATTGGAAAGGAGTTATTAATGACGAGCGAGTTAAAAAATACCGGTAATAGTAAAAACATTTTCCTGTCCCGGGACTAAAGCAAATTACAAATTGAAATAACAGACTTTTATATGGGTAAAAAAACCGAAAAAACTTTTAGAGTCATCCACCGCTATTTGGGATTCTTTTTGGCCGGGATCATGATCGTCTATGCTATAAGCGGAATTGTACTAACCTTCAGGAATACCGACTATTTAAAGAAGGAAATTCATATTGAAAAAACCTTGGAACCCAATATAGCGGCCGGGGATTTAGGGAAGGCCTTAGGGAAGGGCCGCTTTAAAGTAGATAAGGAGGAAGGAGACCTCTTGTATTTTCAGGGAGGAACTTATAACACAAGGACGGGTATAGCCAATTATTCCGAGAAAAGACTTCCCGTTTTACTAGATAACATGAACAAGATCCATAAGATGCATTCGGGACATCCCCTTTTCTGGCTTGGGATTTTCTTTGGGGTTTCCTTGCTGTTCTTTGCTGTATCAGCTTTTTGGATGTTCCGGCCTACCACCTCAGTATTTAGGAAAGGAATGTATTTCACCGCCGGGGGAATTGTGTTGACACTAGTATTGCTTTATGTTTAAAAAGATAACAATAAACTAAACGAACCATGAAAAAGTCAATTTCTATAACATACTGTATCACCTTGGTACTAGTAATTTCAGGAGTACAGAATACCACTGCACAGGAAACAAACCCCAACAGTGCGTACACCCTCATTATTGACGGTTACGATTGGGGCCCCGGGGCCAACAAGGTGGTGCTGCCAATGGCAGTACCTGATTCTGAGTTGCGGTCCTCTGATTTTGAGGTCACGGTAGTCCGCAGCATGGAAGGGGTAGAAATGAGTCCGGCAGAAGCCAGTGGTGCCAGGAAAATTGTACATAGGTATTTATCGGATGAGAACGGGAAGGTGATGGCTGAAGGGAATTATGTCACCCTGGTCCTCTATGTTGCGCCCATTGAACCCTTGTCTTCTCCCATAAAATATTACAGAATGGATGGGCGCGGAAGCAATAATTGGATCAATTATAAGTTGACCATCAGGCATAATCCATCCAACAAAGTTTGGGATACGGAAGGCCGGAGAATAGTAACGCCCCTGGAGAAATTTGATCTTACGGGCACCTATTCGGAAAAGGGGATAAGCCTTACCTATGCTTCCTTTCAACCGGAAGGCCAAAGCAGCAAGTCGCCTCTCATTATTTGGTTACACGGAGGGGGAGAGGGAGGTACAGACCCCGGGATTGCCCTGATAGCCAATAAGGCCGCCAACTATGCCTCTGAGGAAATTCAAACGATCTTTAGGGGTGCCTATGTATTGGTTCCTCAGAGCCCCACCTTCTGGATGCAAAGCGCCAGCGGGGAATACACGCGCGGGGA
>CBDUAW010000084.1:0-8350 GCA_965365215.1 uncultured Eudoraea sp.
ACCAACCCAGCCTTTGCGTTGCGTAAATTTTGATAATAATTTAACTGTCAAATTGTCATATAATGTGGAGAAATACTATCTTTGCAAACTGTTTGAGCTTTAAGCGAGGAAGAACTATTTATGGAGAAAATCATTGATGAAACTGTTCAGGGGAAAGCCCTTTTACTGGAAAAGGATTTGAAGAATAGCCGTAAACTTTATATAGAAAGCTACGGGTGTCAGATGAATTTTTCAGACAGCGAAATTGTGGCCTCTATTCTGGCATCAGAAGGCTACAATACCACTGACAATCTAGAGGATGCCGATCTGGTATTGGTGAATACCTGTTCCATTCGTGAAAAGGCAGAACTAACCGTACGGAAACGTCTGGAGAAATTCAATGCTGAAAAGAAAACCAGGCCCAATTTAAAAGTCGGTGTACTTGGATGTATGGCAGAACGCCTGAAAAGCAAACTTCTGGAAGAGGAAAAGATTGTGGATATGGTAGTGGGCCCTGATGCCTATAAAGATCTGCCAAACTTACTCAAAGAGGTAGAGGAGGGTCGCAATGCGGTTAACGTTATCCTTTCCAAGGAAGAAACCTACGGGGATGTTGCACCGGTACGCCTAAACTCAAATGGCGTAAGCGCCTTTGTTTCCATTACCAGGGGATGCGATAATATGTGCACATTTTGTGTGGTTCCCTTTACCAGAGGAAGGGAACGAAGCCGTGATCCATACTCTATCGTTGAGGAAATTAACGATTTATGGAAAAAAGGATTTAAGGAGGTTACCCTCCTTGGACAAAATGTTGACAGTTACCTTTGGTATGGCGGGGGCTTAAAAAAGGATTTTGAAAAGGCCTCGGAAATACAGCAGGCAACTGCGGTGAATTTTGCCGGCCTGTTGGAAATGGTTGCGCTGGCACAACCCGGCATGCGCTTCCGGTTTTCCACCTCCAATCCGCAGGATATGTCCGAAGATGTGGTAAGGACCATGGCGAAGTACCACAATATTTGCAACTATATCCATCTGCCGGTACAAAGCGGTAGTAACAGAATCCTGAAGAAAATGAACCGGCTTCACACCCGGGAAGAGTACTTCAAACTAATAGATAGAATCCGTGAAATACTTCCGGATTGTGGCATTAGTCAGGATATGATTGCCGGTTTCCCCACAGAAACGGAAGAAGACCACCAGGATACCTTATCCTTGATGGAATATGTGAAATATGATTTTGGTTTCATGTTTGCCTATTCAGAAAGACCTGGTACTTTGGCAGCGAGAAAATTTCCGGACAGCATCCCGGATGCCACCAAGAAGAGAAGGCTCAGGGAAATAATTGATCTTCAGCAAAAACACAGTCTTTTTAGAACCCGGCAACATTTGGGCAAGGTGGAAGAAGTACTGATTGAAGGCAACTCTAAAAAGTCTGCGGAACACTGGATGGGGCGTAATTCACAGAATACCGTTGTGGTTTTCCCCAAAGAAGATTATAAGATCGGGGAGTTTGTAATGGTGGAAATCCAGGATTGTACTTCGGCTACTCTACTTGGGAAGGCAGTAGGTTACTCTAAAAAATATTAGGATGGAAAATCTCCAGGCAATAAAACAACGTTTTGGCATTATTGGAAACAATGTTAAGCTTAACAGAGCTCTGGAAAAAGCTATGCAGGTTGCCCCTACGGATATTTCGGTCCTGGTTACCGGAGAGAGTGGGGTTGGAAAGGAATCCATTCCCAAGATTATCCATTCCCTCTCGCATAGAAAACACGCTAAATATATTGCGGTCAATTGCGGGGCCATCCCCGAAGGCACTATAGATAGTGAATTATTTGGCCATGAAAAAGGGTCCTTCACAGGGGCTACACAGACCAGGAGCGGTTATTTTGAAGTTGCAGACGGAGGTACCATCTTCCTGGATGAAGTGGGAGAATTGCCTTTAACCACCCAGGTAAGATTATTGCGAGTATTGGAAAATGGGGAGTTCCTCAAAGTAGGTTCCTCGCAGGTACAGAAAACCAATGTCCGTATTGTGGCGGCTACCAATCTCAACATGCTCGAAGCTATAAAAAAAGGAAAATTCAGGGAAGATCTTTACTACCGCTTGAGCACGGTTGAAATCAGTATCCCTCCTCTACGGGAGCGACAGGAGGATATTTACCTGCTTTTCAGAAAATTTGCCTCAGACTTTGGTCAGAAGTACAAAATGCCTACTATTAGACTGGAAGATGATGCCGTACAATTATTATTGAAATACCGTTGGCCGGGAAATATCAGACAACTGCGAAATGTTGCAGAACAGATCTCCGTTTTGGAAAAGAGCCGGATTATTTCCCCAAGCACGCTTAATAGCTACCTACCCAATGCCAATGATTCCAATTTACCTGCGGTAATAACCAAGGAAAATAAAGAGGGAGATTTCAGCAACGAAAGGGAGATTCTTTACAAGGTCCTTTTTGACATGAAGGGTGATTTGAACGATCTGAAGAAACTAACCCTGGAATTGTTGAAAAGCAATGACTCGGTGAAGGTACAGGAAGAACAGGAGCACCTTATTCGCAAGATCTACGGAGGGGATAATGGGGAAGATATGGAACAGCAAAGGACTCCTGTGGAGGTACTGCCCCTACCAGAGAAAAGAATAGAAACCACCTATGAGCCTTCTCAGGAAGATAAGTATTCCTTTGCAGAAGAAATTGAGGAAGAAGAAACGCTATCTTTACAGGAAAAGGAAATTGAATTAATTAAAAAATCCCTGGAACGAAACCGCGCCAAAAGAAAGGCAGCAGCAGCAGAATTGGGAATTTCAGAGAGAACACTTTACCGCAAGATTAAACAGTACGACTTATAACACATGCGTATCAGAAGTATGGCCCCCCAGAAATATAAATTTTTCTATCCCCTGATCATCCTGCTCTTGGGGCTTTGTCACTCCTGCGGAGTTTATAATTTTACGGGTGGGGACGTGGGAACAGCAACGACCTTCCAGGTAAATTACTTCCAGAATTATGCAAGCCAGAGTCCGGGCTCTACTTTTGACCCTGGTCTGGATCGCGAATTTACACTGGCGCTTCAGGACCTAATCCTTAATCAGACTAGCCTTGATCTGGTCTCTTCTAACGGGGATCTGCTTTACGAAGGGGAAATTGTAGAATACAGGGTATCGCCCATGACAGCAACCTCCCAGCAACGTGCCGCTCAAAACCGACTCACCATTGGAGTTAATGTCCGCTTTTTTAATCGGACTAAAGAAGACGTAGACTTTGAAAGACGGTTTTCTTTCTTTTTTGATTACGATGCCAACTCCCAATTAGCATCTGTTCGGGATGAAGCACATCAAGTAATTTTTGAACGGATAAACCAGGATATTTTTAACGCTTCCTTAGCCGATTGGTAATTAGATGAACGTATCAGATTTTACATATCTCCTACAACATCCTGAGAAAGTTAGCAAACAGGAACAGACACGGCAACTGGAAGAAGTTTTGCAGGAATACCCGTATTTCCAGGCGGCACGCGCTCTGCATTTGAAAGGCCTGAAAAATTTGAACAGCTTTAAATACAACAATGCTCTAAAAGTAACGGCTGCTTATACCACAGATAGGGACAGACTTTTTGATTTTATTACCTCAGCAGAATTTTTTCAGAATAATATTGCCGATACCATATCCGGGAAATATGATCTCAGGGAACAGGAATATGAAGGGGAAGAGGTATATGCCAACCCGGATATAGACACAGAGTTGATCGAAAATTCTGAGGATGAGCCCCTTCCGCGTTCAGCGGTGGATGCCGAAAACATTCTTGATCCTACTCTTTTTCAATCCAAGGACCCTAAAGTAGACGAGTCCCTCGCAAAAGAAAAGCAGCAAGCTGCAGAAGAATTGGAAATTGGGAAACCTCTCGATTTTAAAAGGAACGAAAAGTTTTCGTTTAGTGAATGGCTGCAACTCACATCTCTCAAAGGAATCAGAAAAAGAGAGCCAGAGAAAGAAGATGAATCTGTTATTGAAAGTATCCCAACCGGAGAAAAAGATTTTCAAAAAAAGCAGAAATTTGAACGTATCGACAAGTTCATAAAGGAAAATCCCAAAATAAGCCCCGTTTCAACTTCAGATGTTCCTATGGAAATCGATATTGCAGCATCGACCAAGTTTGATAAAAATGCGTTGATGACAGAAACGCTGGCAAAGGTTTATCTGGAACAAAAAAAATACAAAAAGGCTATCCAGGCTTACAGAATCTTAAGTTTGAAATATCCAGAAAAAAGTAGTTTCTTTGCAGACCGAATTAAAGCGGTGCAAAAATTGCAAAAAGACAAACCGTAGCACTATGAGCACTTTTACAATATTCCTTATTCTGATTATAGCCGTATGCTTTTTGTTGGTATTGGTTATTATGGTACAAAACCCAAAAGGTGGCGGCCTGTCTTCCTCTTTTGGTGGAGGTGGTAACCAAATGATTGGCGGAGTCAAGAAAACAGGCGACTTTCTGGATAAAAGTACCTGGACCCTTGCTACCTTACTGATCGTACTGATCTTGTTATCTAATGTAGCCTTAAAAGGGAACTTTACCGAAGCAGATTCCAAACTGCTTCAGGGAGATGATATAGAAACAACCGTACCGGAAACGGTTCCGGAGGAGGTACCGGAAACCCTTCCGCCTACTGAGGGAACGAACCCTGCGGATACAATTCAATAGATTTTGAAGACACATAATTAATGCAAAATGCCGGCTTTAATGACAAGCTGGCATTTTGCGTTTACAATATGTCAGTTTTTAGGCTATGGCATAATTTCTGACCATTGCAATCGAGAATTATAATTTATAAAAAACACTAATATGGCTAAAGTTAACATTAAACCATTGGCAGATAGGGTCCTGATTGAACCTATGGCAGCGGAAACCAAAACCGCATCCGGAATATATATCCCGGACACCGCAAAAGAAAAACCACAAAAAGGTAAAGTGGTAGCTGTGGGCCCGGGCACAAAGGACGAAAAAGTTACACTTAAAGTGGGTGACACTGTTCTTTATGGAAAGTACGCCGGTACAGAATTAAAATTGGAAGGTACTGACTATTTGATGATGCGTGAGAGTGATATACTAGCAATTATTTAACAACTAAAAATCAACTAGAAAATGGCAAAAGATATAAAGTTTGATATAGATGCGAGAGATGGCCTCAAAAGAGGTGTGGATGCTCTGGCCAATGCAGTTAAGGTAACCCTGGGACCTAAAGGGCGAAACGTAATTGTAAGCAAGGCATTCGGTGCGCCCGTTGTTACCAAAGATGGGGTTACAGTAGCCAAAGAGATCGAATTGGAAGATGCCCTTGAGGATATGGGGGCACAAATGGTGAAAGAAGTTGCTTCCAAAACGAACGACTTGGCCGGAGACGGAACAACAACAGCAACCGTTCTTGCGCAGGCTATTGTGAAAGAAGGACTCAAAAACGTTGCGGCAGGTGCAAATCCTATGGATCTTAAAAGAGGCATAGATAAAGCCGTTGAAGCCATCGTAGAGAATTTATCCAAACAAGCCAAGAAAGTGGGGGACTCTTCCGAAAAAATAAAGCAGGTGGCTTCCATCTCATCCAATAACGATGAGACTATAGGGGAATTGATCGCTGAAGCCTTTGAAAAAGTAGGGAAAGAAGGGGTCATCACTGTAGAGGAAGCGAAAGGTACTGATACCTATGTGGACGTGGTTGAAGGAATGCAGTTTGACAGAGGGTATCTCTCACCATACTTCGTTACAGATTCTGAAAAGATGATTGCAGATCTGGATAATCCGTACATCTTGCTCTTCGATAAGAAGATTTCAACAATGAAAGACCTTCTTCCTGTTTTGGAGCCCGTAGCCCAGTCTGGCAAACCCCTATTGATCATCGCAGAAGATGTAGACGGGGAAGCTCTTGCTACGCTAGTAGTCAATAAGTTGAGAGGTTCTCTGAAAATTGCAGCGGTTAAGGCACCTGGTTTTGGTGACCGAAGGAAAGCCATGTTGGAAGACATTGCGATCCTAACCAACGGTACCGTAATCTCCGAAGAACGAGGTTTCTCTCTTGAAAATACTTCAATTGACATGTTGGGTAGTTGTGAAAAAGTCACTATCGACAAAGACAACACTACCATTGTTAATGGTTCAGGAGTTGCCAAAAATATCAAAACAAGAGTTAACCAGATCAAATCCCAGATTGAAACAACTACTTCTGATTACGACCGGGAGAAACTGCAGGAGCGTTTGGCAAAACTGGCGGGCGGAGTAGCAGTTCTTTACGTAGGTGCAGCCTCTGAAGTGGAAATGAAAGAAAAGAAAGACCGGGTAGATGATGCTTTACATGCCACAAGAGCTGCAGTAGAAGAAGGGATCGTTGCCGGGGGTGGCGTTGCCTTGGTAAGGGCGCAGAAGGTATTGAACAAAGTTGAAGTTGAAAATGCTGACGAAGATACCGGCCTTCAGATCGTGGCAAGAGCGGTTGAATCCCCATTGCGTACCATAGTTGAAAATGCGGGTGGAGAAGGTTCTGTTGTAGTTGCCAAGGTACATGAAGGCAAAGGAGATTTTGGGTACGATGCAAAATCTGAAAAATATGTGGATATGCTCAAAGCCGGAATTATCGATCCGAAGAAAGTGACGCGTATTGCACTAGAGAATGCCGCTTCTGTAGCCGGAATGATCCTAACCACAGAGTGTGCGCTTACAGATATTAAGGAAGATACCCCTGCACCTCCAATGGGCGGTGGCGGAGGTATGCCAGGGATGATGTAATACTTCCCGTATGATAATAAAAAAACCGCTCCATATGGAGCGGTTTTTTTTTTATTATTCTTGCGAAACAGTTCCCAAAAATAAGGATATTAGTGAACGGATTAAATCGTTTTCGGCTCTAAATTAATTGGGCGCAAACAACTAGCTAAAATGATTAAATTAGAAGTTATTTTTTAAATACATTTATCTAAAATTCGGCATGATGGAAGAACTGAAAACCAGGGTAGTAGGAATACTAAATGATAATGGGCGAAAAAAGGAGGACCGCTTGCAACAACTATGTGAACTGCTAAAGGAAAATATTTCTTACTACAATTGGGTGGGCTTTTATTTCGCTGATCATGATCAGCAGCAACTAAGACTTGGCCCTTATGCCGGAGAACCCACAGATCATACGATTATCCCATTTGGAAAGGGCATTTGCGGACAGGTTGCAGTGCGCAATACAAACTTTATGGTACCTGATGTATCTGCACAGGATAATTATATAGCCTGCAGCATTGAGGTTAAATCTGAATTGGTAGTTCCTTTGTTTGTAGACGGAAAAAACATAGGTCAAATTGACATCGATTCCAATACGGCCGATCCTTTTACGGAAGCCGATGAACGTTTTTTGGAATTTGTAAACCAGGAAGTAGCAAAGATTCTTTAAAACTTGGCTAATTTGTTAATAAAGAGCTGCCAAAGATTCCTCCAAAAAAATTATTTTTGTTGCCTTAGTCCACTACCTTAAAACTTTAAAAATGAGCAGCCTGAAAAAAGCATCCTCCGCCCTTATTTCCGTATTCCACAAAGATGGCCTGGAACCCCTGGTCCGAAAAATGGAGGAACTTGGAATTACTATTTATTCAACAGGTGGAACAGAATCCTTTATAAGGGATTTGGGGATTGATGTAATTCCGGTAGAATCTGTAACCAGCTACCCTTCTATTTTAGGTGGCAGGGTAAAGACCTTGCATCCCAAAGTATTTGGGGGAATCCTTAATCGGCAAGACAATGACGGGGATGTGGCCCAACTGGAAGAATACGATATTCCTCAGTTAGATATTGTGATCGTGGACTTGTACCCATTTGAAAAGACGGTTGCCAGCGGGGCGCCCGAAGAAGATATTATAGAAAAAATAGATATTGGAGGGATTTCCCTGATCAGGGCAGCTGCCAAAAATTATAAGGATGTCTGGTGTGTTTCCTCTATGGAAGATTATCAGGAATTTCTGCATCTTCTGGTACAAAACCAGGGCGGGAGTACTCTTGAAGACAGAAAGCATTTTGCAGCTAAAGCATTCAACATTTCCTCCCATTATGATACCGCTATCTTCAATTATTTCAACAAGGACCATAAGATTTCTGCCCTTAAAATCAGTGAGCTGCAGGGTAAGGTGTTGCGCTATGGGGAGAACCCTCATCAGAAAGGATATTTCTTTGGCGATTTTAATGGAATGTTCGAAAAACTTCATGGGAAAGAATTGAGCTATAACAATCTTCTCGATGTAGATGCTGCAGTAACACTTATGTCCGAATTTCAGGGAGAGTCACCTACCTTTGCAATTCTGAAACACAACAATGCCTGCGGTATAGCTCAACGCAACAGTAT
>CBDUAW010000085.1:0-8316 GCA_965365215.1 uncultured Eudoraea sp.
AATGCAAATTATACAAATGGTCCAGGCAGACGAGGCCTTTGCCGTGCGTACGCAACCCTTACAGAAATTAGAGCTCAATTCCGGGGTGTTGAGCAGTCACCCGGGAACCGAATTCTTTGCGTACAAAAGCAGTTGGTTTAAAGCCCAAAATCAGTTGGATAAACAAAATTTGCTCCCGGACATTAATCTTGAATACTTCCAGGGAAGCAATTCCGGACTCAATACAAATCTATACGGTTACCAGGTTGGTCTAAAGGTTCCATTATTTTTTAACGGCAAGGCATCTAAAATTAGGGCCTCCCGCCTCGCCAGAGAAGCTAGTCTTGAGGAGGCGCGAGATTATGACAACCGACTCAAGTTAAGGCATGAGACGCTTCTGGGGGAATTGGCAAAATATGAAAAGGTACTTTCATATTACGAAAACCAGGGGAACGAGTTGGCAAAAGAACTTTTGAATACTGCCTTAAAAAGTTATCAAAACGGAGAGATTGATTTTTTTCAGTACATCCAAAGTCTGGAAAACGCAAGCAATATTGAGCTCGGATTTCTGGAGGCACTTAACAGGTATAACCAGACGGTTATCAGTATAAATCATTTAACCTTATAATATGAAGGCAATACAAAAAATAGGAATATTAGCAATACTGGTCCTGGGGATACAGTCTTGTGGGGAAAAGAGAACCGAGGGAGATAGTTCCGGAACCAGCCTGTTGGAAGAAACAGAAAAAACGCTCATCATTTCTGAGGCTCAGTTTCAAAATCAGAATATGCAATTGGGAAAGCCCGAGATGAAGCCTGTTACTAAGCTGGTCCAGGCCAGTGGATATATTGATGTACCACCTGAAAACCGTGCCGTAATCAGTGCCATTCAACCGGGATATGTGAAGACGGCCCCATATATAATAGGAGACCAGGTACGAAAAGGAGCTGGTGTTATTACCCTCGAGAATCAGGATTTTATAAAGTTACAGCAGGAATTTATAGAGGTATCAGCAAAGAAGGCCTACCTGGAGGCAGAGTACCGTAGGCAAAAAACTCTATTGGAAGAAAAAATCAGTTCGGAGAAGAATTTTCTGAAGGCCGAGAGTGATTACAGAGAAAATATTGGACATTATGAAGGATTGAAGAAGCAATTGAAGTTATTGAATATTAACCCGGATGCGATTGAAAACGGACAGATTATATCGGCTATCACCCTGTATGCTCCCATAGGAGGTAGTGTTACCAAAGTAAACGTTAGCAAAGGTAAGTATGCAGCACCTTCAGACGAATTAATGGAAATTGTAAACAAGGATCATATACATTTGGAGTTAGCAGTTTTCGAAAAGGATATCATGAAAATTAAAATAGGGCAACCCATTAGTTTTCATTTAGCCGATACCCCTTCAGAGGTCTTTGAAGGAGAAGTATATAAGGTTGGAGCTTTTGTGGAAGAGGAAAGCAGGACCCTAAGGGTGCACGGGCATATTTCAGACGATGAACCTCATAATTTTGCTATAGGGATGTTTGTGCAGGCAGGCATACAGGTAGAATCTACAGAATCCTGGGCTTTGCCAGACAGCGCCATACTCAGGGAGGGTGAGGAAAGCTACGTACTGCAATTCCGGGAAAAAATAGGATCGGACTATATTTTTTTAAAAACAGAGGTTGAGGCGGGGGAATCTTATAATGGATATGTTCCTATAAGCGACCTGGAAGAGAATAAGGATGACCAGTATCTAACCAAAGGGGCCTATTGGTTTCTTGATCAAAATTAATTGTTACTGTTAATTGGTTTTATGGCTTAACCATTATGGCGCACAATGACAATTATCATTTTTTGGTATGCTAATAAGGTTTAGTTTGAGGGTCAAATTCCTCATGCTTTATGAAAACCGTAATTTACGCCACGGACTGTTCAAGGCATTCTACACCTGCAATGCGATATGCTTATTCCCTGTGTAAGGTTCTGGAAGCAACCCTAGTTATCCTTAATGTATTTGATTTGCCCCCGGTGCGCGTATCTACGATTCGAACCTCTCAACAGTTAAAAAATCTTGCATCCAAGGAGCAGATGATTGTTTTGCGAAATTACTGTTCCCGGTATTTGAAGGACAAAATGGATTCTGATATTGTCTTGGACGTAATGGAGAGCAATTCCATTTCGAGTGGAATTTTAAAGCGCGCTCACGATTTATCTGCAGACCTTATTATTGTAGGGATGAAGGACGAGCATACCCTCAGGGGTTATTTTTCGGGCAATATCGCAAGTACTCTTTTGGCCCAAGCCCCCTGTCCCATATTCATTGTACCTAACAGGCTGCGTTATAAAAAACTGCGAACCCTGGTATATGCAACAGATTTTGAAGAGAAGGATATAGATGCCATATTAAAATTGACCGCCATAGCCAAACCTTATGATGCAGAAATTAAAATTGTGCATATTCCAACTCCGGATGAGTATGCGGGGATGGAGCAGATGGAGTGGTTTAAAGAAATTTTACAACAGCGGGTAACCTATCCCAAGCTGAGGTTTCACATGATCTTTGCAGACAACATACAGGAAGGCCTGAGTGCTTTTGTAAAAGATGTAAATGCCGATCTGCTTGCCATGCTGGAACGGAAAAGTAGCAGGGGTTTTTTCGCCAGACTATTTCACAAGGACAAAGTGGCCGGTATGGAAAGCCATGTTGACATCCCTCTTTTGAGTTTTAACGGGAAGACTCAATGATACGGCCATCTTCCATTTCTATAATTCGGTCTGTGCGTTTGGCAAAATCATAATCGTGAGTTACCACCAAAAGGGAGAGGTTAGCTTCCTCTTCCAAGCGTTTAAAGATTTGGAACACATTTTCCGCATTATAACTGTCCAGGTTGCCTGTAGGTTCATCGCCCATTAAGATTGATGGATTATTGATAAGGGCCCGGGCAATGGCTACCCGTTGTTTTTCTCCCCCCGAAATTCTGGATGCCCTTTTTCTGGCCAGGTGATCTATATTGAGCATTTCAAGTTTAACCATGGCATCGTGCTCAATTTCTGCGTCTGTTTTGGCGGCCAGTTTTTTAGCCGGAAGCATTACATTTTCTAGGACACTGAATTCCGAAAGCAAATAGTGAAACTGAAAAACAAAGCCTATATGTTCATTTCGAATCCGTGAAAGTTGCTGCTGGGGTTTTCCGGTAACCAATTCTTCATTGAGGTAAAGTTTACCCTCGTAATCCGTGTCCATGGTAGAAAGGATATAGAGCAAGGTAGATTTCCCGCAACCAGACTTACCCATAATGGTGGCAAATTCCCCCTGCTTTACCTGAAAGCTTATATCTTTCAGGACATGAAAATCTACAGGTTTGTAGAAATGTTTATTAATATTTTGTGCATCTAAAACTACTCGCATAAATAGGTTTTAGGTTCCCCGAATGATTTTTACCGGATCAATTTTCCTGGCCCTGTTAGATGGCAGGTATCCTGCAATAAAGGTAGAGATCAGGGCAAAGGAAATCCCTATCACATAATATCCCGCATTGTAATTTACGGGGAAGGTAGTGATGGTTGGCAGGGCTTCGGTTTCAAAAGGAACCTGGTCTATTAATCTCGAGAAAACATATCCAATTATCAAACCAAGAATCCCGCCTATTACCCCTATGATTATGGCCTGACTCATAAAAATAAGTTGTACATCTCTTCCAGAGAATCCGGTAGCTTTTAAGATGGCTATATCCTTCATTTTTTCATAAATGAGCATGTTGAGGATATTGTAAATGCCAAAACCGGCCACTATGAGCAAGGTTATACTCACGGCATAGGTAATGGTATTTCTGATATTGGACCCTGTTTCAAACTGCGCATTGGCCTCATTGATATCTACGGCCTTTATGTTGAATTGCCGCTCCATACTTCTCGCCATGTTAGCAGCCAATCCCAGATCGTAGAGTTTTACATTGATGTCCGTTACGTAATTTTCTGCTTCCCCAAGAATGCGTTGTACGGTTTTCAGGTTGGCGAAACTTTGAATATTGTCTATATCGGCAATACCACTTTGATAAATTCCCACAATCTTAAGCGGGAAAATGTCCCCTCTTATGGTGCTGATTTGCACCCGATCTCCAATGGAGAGCGACATTTTATCAGCCAAACCCGCTCCCAGGAGAATACCGTTATCCGTATTCCTAAGGGCTTCTGCAGTACCTCGGACTATGTAATCATTGAAACTAGAGAGTCTTACCTCTTCCATTATCTCAATTCCATTGAGATTTCCGCCTAATTCTATGGAACCGGAGATATAAAAAATTTGCGCACGCAGCTGGGGTGTGGCGCCTTTAACATTCTTATCAGCGCGCAGATAGTTTAAAATGGGCAGGGCATTGTGGATCTTGAGCTGATTTTGTTTTGGTTTAACGGAATGAACCACATTCATTACATTCTCCATTTCTTCGTAGAGTGCAATAGGTTGTTTGTCTGATGGTTCTATTTCATTGTAAAGATGGATATGGGGCGTTTGGTTCAGAATCAGATCGTCGAGCATCTTGTTTAGGCCCGTCATAAAACTAACAAGGGTTATGTAGGCCCCAATCCCGAAAGTGACCCCCAGGGATGCAGTGGTAGTAGACTTCATCTTGGTGAGCAAGTGCGTCTTGGCAATATTTAATATAACCTTCCAATTGGTCATTCCTCAGGTCTTAAGATATAGGTATTTTCATCAAGTCCGGAAAGCACTTCCAGCCGATCTAAATTCTGGATCCCGATTTCTACCTCTACGATACCTTCTTCCGTCCTTACCTTATTCCCGTCTATTAGATATGACTTGGGAATGGTCAGAATATTTTCTTTCTCTTCAATTACGATATTGCCTTCCCCTGCCAATCCCGGATACAGTACTTCCGGAGGCTTAGAAAATACGGCTTCCACCCTGAAGGTTTGTGTCCGTTGATCTTTCCTTGGGTAAATCTTGTGGATCTGGGCCTCAAATACCTGATCATTGTAAGCATCTAGGGTAACCACTGCTTTTTGTCCAACACGAAGCTTAACGATATCCACCTCATCCACAAGCATCTCAATAATGAACTTGTCCGAACTGCCTATAGCGGCGATGGGTTCCATTATGGAAACTATTTCCCCTTGATTTTTATAAAGGTCGTATACCGTACCGTCTATTTTACTGGTGACCGTGAAGTCTTTGGTAGCGATCAGGGAAGTTTTGTAGTTGTTTTCTGCCTGATTTAATTTGGTTTTTAATTCATTCTTCATCCGTTCATAATTTCCCAGAAGTACTTGTAAATTACTTGCGGAAAGTTCGTAGGCCAATTTCCTGTTCTCAAATTCTACTTTAGACCCTATGTTCTGGTCCCAGAGACTTTTTTGTCTGAAATAATTGGCTGAGTCATTTTTTACTTTTAAACGGGCTGCAGTAATCTCATCCCTTAGTCCTGATAATACGGCATTTTCCCCGCTGTAGTTCTCCCTGGCCAATTCCAAGCTTAAAAGGGCATTTTGTGTATTGAGCTTTGGTGCATTATTGACAATTTGCGATATAGGCTGGTTCTTCTTTACTTTCTCGCCTTCTTCTACAAGATTTCTTTCCAGGATACCTCCCACGGCCGCATAGACCTGGTAAAGGCTATCGGGCTGAACAGTTACCGAGGAATACACAGATTCCGTGATCTTCATTTTCGTTGGAAAAATCTTGTCTTCTCGGTTACCACAACTGAACAGTAGAATAATAACAAGACTCCAAATAAAAGATTTGGAAAGGCGGGGAAGTACAATCATTTAATATGGTTTTAGGCGTAGTGTATTTTATGTGCTGACTTATCCCAAGGGTTGCAAAAGTTTTTCAAGACGGGGGCTCTTACTTCTGCTCATAGGTAGTTTCTGCCCTGCAATCTCTACACTGGTACTATTAAACAGATCTACCTTTTCTAAATTTACAATATATGATCTATGTATCCTAAGGAATTTATCTTTGGGCAATTTGGCAATCAGCGCTTTCATGGTAGAAAGAATCACGATCTTCTCCTCTTCGGTAATCAGCTTTACATAATCGCCCATTGCTTCTATCCATAATAGATCAGCAATTGCAATTTGGCGTTTTTCCAGGTCGCATCGTACATCCAGGGTAATACCGGTCTGGACCGGGGGAAATTTGGTGCGGTGAACACTGACTGCTTTTCTAATTGCCGTTTTAAAACGCAATGGATCTACGGGTTTAAGAAGGTAATCCGTAACCCCAAATTCAAATGCCTTTAAGGCGTATTGTGGATTAGCCGTTACCAGAATGACCTGCACCTCTTCTTTTAAGGTATCGATAAGGTCAAAGCCTGAAATTAGTGGCATTTCCACGTCGAGTAATAATAGATCCACATGGGATTCTCCCAGATGCCTGTAGGTGTCAAGGGCATTTTCATAAACACCGGCCATTTCCAATTGCGGGTGTTTGTGTACCAGCTTTGAAAGCAGGGTGCATTGGGTAAGGGAATTATCCACTACCAGGGTTTGCAATTTGGGGCTCAATTTTTTCATCTGTTTTCTTTTTTTTGAAGAACCAGGCCATTTAAATGGCTATACAGGGTGGTTGTAAAACAAATCTATGGGCAATAATCCTCTGATAAAATGATATTTGTCAGCCAGGAATTATCTATCAAAATGGAAATATTGCCTGAAAATTTACCAGTTGGTATTAAAAAATACAGAATAACTGACATATGTCATCTTTTTGGGCTACGGGCTTCCCTAGATTAGCGGCTTTTGCACATCATATGAAACAGATAAGTTATTTTCTTAGCCGACGGATAAACCAAAACACAGATCAAATTGTTTCCATATCCATAGCCATAATCTACCTGTGGTTTGGAGCCTTAAAGTTTTTCAGCGGCCTTAGCCCGGCAGAACAACTAGCTCAGAATACCATCAGCGAGCTCACTTTTAACCTAATTCCGGCAGACATTGCGATTTTGCTTTTGGCCTTTTGGGAGGTGGCCATACGGGTCTTATTGATTGGCAATCTGTTTAAAAGAACTGTGTTGTTCCTGGCCTTACTACATATTCTACTAACCTTTACTCCTTTTATCTTTTTCCCCGACCTGGTATTCACCGAAGTTCCTTTTGGACTAACATTGCTGGGGCAGTATATTATTAAGAACTTAATTATCCTGGGTGTTTTACTAGTTTTAATCGGCAGGCGCAAACAGTTCTAAATATGTTTTATATTTAGGAGTGCAATGTAGCTGATAGTTTCTTTGAAGAGAAGAATTCTAAACCGTTGCTGATAAATATCATAGTATTCCGACTGCAATGATTCTAATTTTAATTAAATCCTAAATATTATAAATATGACGATCAATATTCAATACGTCCAAATGCCTACGAGTGAATCCATGAGCGAAATTGTTTCCAATAAATTGAGGAAACTGGAGAAGAAGTTTGAATGGATAATTAGTGCGGATGTCTTTTTCAAATTGGAAAATGATCCCGCAGGAAGGGGGAAAATTTGTGAGATAAGGTTAAGTGCTCCCGGTCCGAGACTTTTTGCTAAGTCAAGTGAAGATAATTTTGAAAAAGCTGCCGCCGCAACCATAAAAGATCTGGAGAGCCAATTAAAAAAACGAAAGGAAATCTTTAATAAACACTAATAAAGGGAAAACTGATATGTCAAATATCCTGGTACCAATAGACTTCTCCGAACATTCTTCCTATGCTTTGGAAGTTGCGGCATCACTTGCGGCCTGGGATCAATCAGAGATAGTAGTACTGCATATGATGGGCTTGTCTGAGGCCGTTCTTACCAAAGACCCCTCTCAAGAGGCTGCAGAAGCTCATTACTATATGAAACTCACCAGTAAAAAATTTAGAGATTTTCTAAATAAACCCTATTTGAAAGGGATCAAGGTCCGAGAGCTGGTGCAGAACTATAAAATTTTCAGTGAGGTGAATGAGGTGGCGCATGAAACCAATGCCAAGTTAATTGTCATGGGCTCACATGGAACCAGCGGTCTTAGTGGAATTTTTGTGGGTTCCAATACAGAAAAGGTGGTTAGAACTTCAACAGTACCGGTGCTGGTAATAAAAGTGCAACGCCCAAACTACAAACCTTCAAAGGTTGTTTTTGCCTGTGATTACAATGTTGAGAACATCAAGGCATATACCAAGACCCTGGAACTCTGTGCCCAATGGAAGGCACAGGTCCATGTGGTTTACGTGAACCTGCCTACGGAAAAATTCAAAAGTACCGGGGAGATCAGGAAGGCCCAGGAATTGTTCTTTAAAGTAGCACATCATGGAAATATTCCTTCTACGGTGTCTTTAGAGGAGGTGTCTGCCTATTCGGTAGAAGGGGGATTATT
>CBDUAW010000086.1:0-8290 GCA_965365215.1 uncultured Eudoraea sp.
TTTGTTCCTCTTTAATTGGTGAAAACGATTCCCAGGCTTCAAAGATTTTAGCCAGATGGTATCCTTCAGGAACAAATAGTTTGGTAACATTTCGGCAACCCAGACCGTAGTACCTAAAGACATCTTGCCCCAGGGCCCTTAGTTCTTCTTTGGTTTCCGAACCTTTAAGGACCGCTACCGAATTGCGATTTTTTCGGATGATATTCGGTTTCTTGCCAAAATAATAGTCAAAATAACGCGCACTGTTGTTGCTTCCGGTGGCAATGACCCAATCATAATCCCCGATTAAACCATCCTGAAAACTTATCCTCCGGCCAAGGTCTGGCGAAGATTCACTGAGGTATTTCACAAGAAATGGTAATAATTGGGTATCCTGGCTCGATTGTTTAATAAGCGCTTTGTGGCCGGTAAGCAAGACACAAAGAAGATCGTGAAACCCCACCAGGGGGATATTTCCGGCCATAATAAGGGCAACCGTCTTAGGAGCGGATTTTTTTTCGCCATAGGGCTTCAGCCAAGCGTTTAGCTCTTCCCGGGTAAGGAGTTCCCCCCAATTAGCAAGGGCAAACAATACCTGGTCTTGTGTAAACCACCCGTTCTCATGCCCCGCCTTTCTCACAACCATATCCATTTTGCTAAACCAGGGGTCTTCCTCTCTATCCTTATTTGGATCGTTTGTCCATACCATGTAGTTCCTTAGGAATGTACCAAGTTTAACAAAAGCTTTAAATGTTTCCTCAGTTGTGACCATTAAATTTGTTCAGAAAAATTACAGGATTTACCTTTGCGCAAAAATAGAGATGCTGAGGTAATTTCAGCGTAAAAAGAAAAAGAAAATTATGGCTATTATAATTACCGATGAGTGTATCAACTGTGGGGCATGCGAGCCCGAATGTCCCAACACTGCCATCTATGAAGGCGCTGACGAATGGCGTTACAGTGATGGAACTTCGCTGAAAGGCGATGTGGTTTTGCCCGATGGAAAGGCGGTTAATGCCGAGGAGATTCAGGAACCTATCAGTGATGAAATCTATTATATAGCCCCTGATAAATGTACAGAATGTATGGGCTTTCATGAGGAGCCGCAGTGCGCAGCAGTTTGTCCGGTAGATTGCTGTGTGCCAGACGAAGACAGGGTTGAAACCGAGGAAGAACTCCTGGCCAAACAAAGGTTTATGCACCCTGAATAAGGCTTTCTCCTCAGGCAGATAGCATCTTGGAAGCCACTTCCTTGAGTATTTTACTACAAACCATAGCGGTTACTCCCTGATAATCCCGATTAGGATTGTATTCAACAATGTCTGCTCCAACTATGGGGCCTGAAATGTTATGGATGATCCGTAGTAATTCCCTGCTGCTCAATCCGCCTGGTTCATAATGCGATATCCCAGGCGCAAAGGCAGGGTCCAGGGCATCAATATCAATAGAAAGATATAGGGGGCCCTTCAATTGAGGGATTTGTTTTAAATCAAAGTCTTTCATCTCAATTGTTTCTACATCAAATTTTTTTGCTTGTTCTCTTTGATGGGTACTCATAGTCCTGATTCCAACCTGTACCAGCCTGCTGGCGAGCCCGTTTTCCATAATCCTGGCAAAAGGGCAGGCATGGGAATAAGGATCCCCCTCAAATTCATGATAGAGATCAGCATGTGCATCCAGATGTAGAATTTGCAGCGGACCATAAAAACGATGGAAAGCCCTGAGGAGCGGATAGCTTATAGAATGATCTCCGCCCAGGGTAATCAAGGGATGTTTCTCCTCCAGGTTGGAGGTGGTAATGGATTCAATTTCAAAATAGTCTTCTACAGTAAAATCTCCCTTGTCCAGGAAGATCCGCGGACATATTTCCAAACCGTTTTCTGCGAAATAGTTCGACGCCTCGCTTTGATAGGCCTCACGTATTTTGGCAGGGGCAAGGGCTGTTCCCTTCATAAAGGAAGACTTGTCATCATAACATATTCCCTGTAGTAAGATGTTTTTCATGATTTGTAAGGCTTGGCCATATTTAAATGTAATGTAAAAACTATATTTGCATCCTCAAAATCCAAGATTGATGAAAGCAGGTATTGTAGGCCTACCCAATGTAGGGAAATCCACTCTTTTTAATTGCTTGTCGAACGCCAAGGCACAAAGCGCAAATTTTCCTTTTTGCACCATTGAGCCAAATATTGGGGTGGTCAATGTGCCGGACAAGCGATTGGAGAAGCTTGAGGAACTGGTGAATCCGGAGAAGGTTATCCCTGCTACTGTAGAGATCGTGGATATTGCCGGACTGGTTAAGGGGGCCAGTAAAGGAGAGGGGCTCGGGAACCAGTTTTTGGCCAATATCCGTGAAACAGACGCAATCCTGCACGTATTGAGGTGCTTTGACAATGATAATGTAGTCCATGTAGACGGATCGGTTGATCCTCTTCGGGATAAGGAAACCATTGATATGGAGTTGCAGTTAAAAGACCTTGAAACTGTGGAGAAACGGCTTGATAAGGTAAAGCGTGCGGCCAGAACAGGGGACAAGGAGGCCCAAAAAGAGGAGGCCGTTTTAATGGAATTAAAGGAAGCTTTGGAGGCTGGCACCTCTGTAAGAGCCCTGGATTTTGGAGTTGAAGATCATAAGGCATATATAAAACCCTTGCAGCTGATCACGGGCAAACCCGTAATGTATGTTTGTAATGTGGACGAGGCATCTGCTGTAAAGGGCAATGCATATGTGGAAGCTGTAAAAGAAGCGGTGGCGAGTGAGAAAGCCGAAGTATTGGTTTTAGCGGTTGGCACGGAAGCCGATATTACAGAATTAGAAACCTATGAGGAGCGTCAAATGTTCCTTGAAGATCTCGGTTTGGAAGAGGCAGGGGCATCAAAATTGATCAGGGCAGCTTACAGGCTTTTAAATTTACAGACCTACTTCACGGCTGGCCCTAAGGAAGTAAGGGCATGGACTATCCCGGTTGGGGCTACAGCTCCACAAGCTGCCGGGGTAATCCACACAGATTTTGAAAAGGGGTTTATCAGGGCAGAGGTAATCTCTTTTAACGATTATGTATCCTTCGGCAGTGAACTGAAGGTTAAGGAGGCAGGTAAAATGAGGGTTGAAGGGAAGGATTATGTAGTGAAAGACGGGGACGTGATGCATTTCAGGTTTAATGTTTAAACCCCTGACTCAAGGAAATTCCCACATTCCACTATCAACAAAACTTCGGTTTTATTGTTAATTACTTTCTTTTCCCCGAACTTTGAATTCTGCCTTGAAATTTTATATTAGCAAGGTAAACCCCGAATTATGGCAGTATCTCAGTACACAGAAGACAATATTAGATCGCTCGACTGGAAAGAACACATCCGGATGCGGCCCGGAATGTATATTGGGAAATTGGGAGATGGCTCTTCCGCAGATGACGGTATCTACATCCTGCTAAAAGAAACCATTGACAATAGTATTGATGAGTTTGTCATGGGAGCCGGTAAAACCATTGACATTTCCATACAGGGCGATAAAGTTACCGTTCGGGATTATGGGCGGGGTATCCCTTTGGGAAAACTGGTAGATGTGGTTTCCAAGATGAATACGGGGGGTAAATACGACACCAGGGCCTTTAAAAAGTCTGTTGGCCTAAACGGGGTTGGTACCAAGGCCGTTAACGCCTTATCTACCTACTTCAGAGTAGAGTCTACCAGAGACGGTAAATCCAGATCTGCAGAATTTTCTCTGGGGGAATTGGTTAATGAAGACTCGCTGGAAGAAACTTCAAGGAGACGCGGAACCAAAATCACCTTTACGCCAGATCAGAGTATTTTTAAGCATTATAAGTACAGAAATGAGTATGTGGAACGTATGCTCAGGAACTATGTATATCTCAATCCCGGGCTTACAATAATTTTCAATGGCAATAAGTACTATTCTGAGAATGGATTGAAAGACCTGCTGGAGGATAATAACAGTACGGACGATATGCTTTACCCCATTATTCACCTCAAGGGGAATGATATTGAAGTGGCTATAACCCACAGCAAAACCCAGTATAGCGAAGAATACCATTCTTTCGTGAACGGACAGCATACAACGCAAGGGGGTACACACCAGGCGGCATTCAGGGAAGCCATCGTGAAAACCCTGCGCGACTTCTACGGGAAAAATTACGACGCTTCTGATATAAGAAAATCAATTATTTCTGCCATATCCATAAAGGTCATGGAACCGGTCTTTGAAAGCCAGACCAAGACCAAGCTGGGATCTACGGACATGGGCGGTGATCTGCCAACGGTAAGGACCTATATCAATGATTTTATTGGGAAACAGCTCGATAATTACCTGCACAAGAATCAGGAAGCGGCGGAAAAGATCCAACGAAAGATTGTCCAGGCTGAAAAGGAACGAAAAGAACTTTCAGGGATCCGCAAATTGGCCAGGGAAAGAGCCAAAAAAGCAAGTCTACATAACAAAAAACTTAGGGATTGCCGGATTCATCTGGCAGATATGAAGAACGACAGGCGGTTGGAAACCACTCTTTTTATTACAGAAGGAGATTCTGCCTCCGGTTCTATAACAAAATCCAGGGATGTCAATACACAAGCTGTTTTCAGCCTAAAAGGGAAGCCCCTCAATTCTTATGGGATGACGAAAAAGATTGTCTACGAGAATGAAGAATTCAACCTTTTGCAGGCAGCCCTGAACATTGAGGAATCCATGGAGGATCTTCGGTACAATAACATCGTGATTGCCACCGATGCCGATGTGGATGGAATGCACATCCGTTTGTTACTAATTACCTTCTTTTTGCAATTCTTTCCGGAATTGATAAAAGAAAACCACCTATATATTTTGCAAACTCCCTTGTTCCGCGTTCGTAACAAAAAGGAAACCATATATTGCTATAGCGATGAGGAAAAAAGAGCTGCCATTGAAAAACTCTCAGGGAAACCCGAAATAACCCGCTTTAAAGGTTTGGGTGAAATATCGCCGGATGAATTCAGGCATTTCATTGGGGACGACATCCGCCTGGAGCCGGTAATGCTCGACAAAGCCATATCTATAGAAGAGCTTCTGAAATTCTATATGGGAAAAAACACTCCTGACCGACAAGAATTTATAATAGAAAATCTTAAAGTTGAGGTTGACCTTATTGAAGAAAATTAATTGTAAATCAAATAAATAGGAATCTTTCTATATGGAAGAAAATGAAGAAGTGAACCAATCCCCGGAAAACGGACAGGAGGCCCTGACCCGTGTTACCGGAATGTACAAGGACTGGTTTTTAGATTATGCTTCTTATGTTATTTTGGAACGTGCTGTCCCCGCTATTGAGGATGGATTTAAACCTGTGCAAAGAAGGATAATGCATGCCTTAAAGGAATTGGATGACGGGCGTTATAACAAAGTAGCCAATGTGGTTGGGCATACGATGCAATATCACCCTCATGGTGATGCCAGTATTGCAGATGCAATGGTTCAGATTGGGCAGAAAGACCTGCTCATAGATACCCAGGGGAACTGGGGTAATATACTTACCGGAGATGGTGCGGCCGCATCGCGGTATATTGAAGCAAGACTTTCCAAATTTGCCCTCGATGTGGTTTTTAGCCCAAAGATTACGGAATGGCAACTGTCTTACGACGGCCGGAAGAAGGAGCCGGTGAATCTTCCGGTAAAGTTTCCGTTGCTCCTGGCACAGGGAGCAGAAGGGATTGCGGTGGGACTTTCCACTAAAATTTTGCCGCATAATTTTAACGAAATTATTGATGCTTCCATAAAACATCTCAGGGGACAACGCTTTAAGTTATATCCTGATTTTCCCACAGCCGGGATCATAGATGTTACCAATTACAATGATGGAATGCGGGGCGGAAAGGTTCGGGTACGTGCCAAGATTTCACAAATGGATAAGAATACCCTGGTTGTAACCGAAATACCTCATGGCACCAATACGTCATCTCTCAAGGATTCAATCCTGAAAGCCAACGACAAGGGCAAGATAAAAATTAAAAAAATAGAGGACAACACGGCAGCAGAAGTAGAGATTCTTATCCATTTACCAAGTGGCATCTCCCCTGATAAGACCATAGATGCCCTTTATGCTTTTACCTCATGTGAGACTTCTATATCTCCCTTGGGCTGTATCATTGAGGATAACAAGCCATTGTTTATAGGCGTGCAGGAAATGCTAAGGCGCTCTACGGATCATACTCTGGAAATGCTCAAGCAAGAGCTGGAGATTCAGCTGTCCGAACTGGAAGAACAGTGGCATTTTGCTTCCCTGGAACGAATTTTTATAGAGAACAGGATATATCGCGACATTGAGGAAGAGGAAACCTGGGAAGGGGTTATTAAAGCTATAGATAAGGGATTAAAACCACATATCGCACACTTGAGAAGGGCGGTAACCGAGGAAGATATTGTTCGCCTCACTGAAATCCGGATAAAAAGGATCTCGAAATTTGATCTTGATAAGGCACAACAACTATTGGAAAGCCTGGAAGAGAAAATTGCGGGGACCAAGCACCATTTGGCTAACCTTGTGGAATTTGCCATAGATTATTTTAAAGAACTAAAAAGAAAATACGGCAAAGGGCGGGAGCGAAAGTCCGAGATCAGGATCTTTGATGACATTGAAGCCACCAAAGTGGTGATTCGCAATACAAAACTCTATGTAAACCGTGAGGAAGGTTTTGTGGGGACTTCCCTAAAAAAAGATGAGTACGTCACGGATTGCAGTGATATTGATGATATCATTGTCTTTACCAAAAGCGGACAAATGATGGTTACCAAGGTGGATTCAAAAACCTTTGTGGGGAAAAATATCATACATGTAGCCGTCTTCAAGAAAAAGGACCAGCGAACTACCTATAATATGATTTATAAGGATGGCAGAGGAGGAGCCTCCTACGTGAAACGGTTTAATGTAACCTCTGTTACCAGGGATAAGCACTATGAGCTAACCACTGGAAAATCAGGATCCGATGTACTTTACTTCAGCGCCAATCCAAACGGGGAAGCTGAAGTGGTAACAATTAACTTGAGACAGGTAGGAAGTATCAAAAAACTAAAATGGGATTTAGACTTTGCCGATGTCATGATAAAGGGTAGAGGATCTAAAGGAAACATAGTTACCAAGTACTCGGTTAAAAGGATTGAGCTGAAAGAAAAAGGGCTGTCTACCCTGAAGCCACGTAAGATATGGTTCGATGAAACTGTTCAGCGATTAAATGTTGATGAGCGGGGCGAATTGCTAGGCGAATTCACCAGTGACGACCGCCTCCTGATCATTAATCAGAAAGGCACAGTAAAGACGGTGATCCCAGAATTAACAATGCGCTTTGATGACAATATGATTGTCCTTGAAAAGTGGAAACCTGAAAAACCTATCAGCGCTATATACTGGGAGGGAGAAAAGGAACTATATTATGTAAAACGATTTCTGATTGAAAACCCTGATAAAGAGGAAAATATTATCACTGCACACCCAAAGTCCTATTTGGAAGCTGTATTCACGGATTACAGGCCGGTTGCCGAAATAGTATTTTCCAAAAAACGCGGGCAGGATCGGAAAGAAAATCTCGAAATTAAGCTCGAAGAGTTTATCGCAATCAAGGGTATCACTGCCATGGGGAATCAGTTAACAAAAGACAAGGTTTTGGAAATAAATCCTCTGGAATCTTTACCTTACGAAGAACCTGAGCATCATAAGCCCGAGGAGATTGAAGTAGTGGATGAAGAAAATGTAGAAGCCGGCAAGCAAGACGATGCCCTATCGGAAGATTCACAGGATGAAGGACAAACAACCCTATTTTAAGAATTTATCTCAACTTATACCAAATGTTCAAAATGATTCCGGATTTAACTTGTGAGTTGGATTCTTTTTGTCTATTATTAACCCTTATGCCAAATTAAAGGCAAGATAATTTTTTTATGGATTTTACCAACCCCCTGGTATATGGTGTACCTTGTTTTATAGCCTTCATTTTATTGGAACTCACCTACAGCAAGACCCATGGCGATAAACATCTCTACGAATGGAGAGATCTTTTTGCCAGTGGTTTCTTGGGAGTAGGTTCGGCGCTGATTGGCCCATTGTTTAAAGTAATCTTTGCAATTTTCCTCTTTGAATTTACGTATGAGTTCTTTAATCCTGTGGTAGATGGAATACGCACCAATATCCTGGGGTATGCATCTTTTGGCTACGCCTGGTATGTTTGGCTTTTTTGTCAATTGGCAGACGATTTTACCTATTACTGGTTTCACAGAGCCAATCATGAGATAAGAATTTTCTGGGCTGCGCATATTGTACATCACTCCTCT
>CBDUAW010000087.1:0-8130 GCA_965365215.1 uncultured Eudoraea sp.
AGCCTGAAAAGTGGCATTGGCAATTACAAGGGCTGTTGGATTTGCCAGGCCTATATCTTCCGAAGCCGAAATTAGCAATCGCCGGGCAATGAACTTTACATCTTCGCCTCCTTCAATCATTCTGGCAAGCCAGTAAACAGCTCCATTGGGATCGCTTCCTCTGATCGACTTAATAAAGGCAGAAATAATATCGTAGTGCTGTTCTCCTGTTTTGTCGTAAAGCACCGTATTTTTCTGCACCTTTTTCAGGACCATTTCATCCGTAATGGTGATGGTGTCCTTGTCCTCAGAAGATACCACCAGTTCAAAAATATTGAGGAGCTTTCTACCATCTCCTCCCGAAAGGCGGAGCAAGGCTTCCGTTTCAGCAATTTTGATATTTTTCTTTTGTAACAGCTGGTCCTGTTGCAGTGCTCTGGCCAAAAGAGCTTCCAGGTCTTCTTTGCCAAAGGGCTGTAGTATATACACCTGACATCGAGACAGCAATGCCGGAATAACTTCAAAACTGGGATTTTCCGTAGTAGCACCAATTAAGGTAATCCATCCTTTTTCAACAGCTCCCAGAAGTGAATCTTGCTGGGATTTACTAAAGCGGTGGATCTCGTCAATAAAGAGGATAGGATTTTTTGAGGTAAATAAGCCTCCATGATCTTTTGCTTTGGAGATAACCTCACGAACTTCTTTCACTCCACTGTTGATGGCGCTTAGTGTATAAAATGGTCTGCCACTTTCCTGGGCAATAATCTGGGCCAGTGTGGTTTTACCTGTACCCGGTGGTCCCCAGAATATTAAAGAAGGGATAAGGCCCTTTTTAATTTGTTGCGTTAGAGCACCATTTTCTCCAACTAAATGACGTTGGCTTATGTAATCATCCAGATTTTTAGGACGTACTCTCTCGGCAAGTGGTTCGTTCATATTATAAAATTAAGATAAAAATCTCAGGCGATCTCCACCTGGAACAGAAAAGGAACATCCCTAATATGATAAAATAAATGTAAATTCAAGGCATGACAGAAGACCGTTATTTTAAGTTTACCAATGGGGTTATACTCGTCCCGATGTTCGCAGTCTTACTAATCTGGACAGTGTTCTGGATTGAGGTTCGCTTTCAGGTTAACCTGAACTATCTGGGGATATATCCAAGACGTTTGGAAGGGTTAAGGGGGGTCGTATTCAGTCCCTTCCTTCACGGTTCCCTGTCTCATCTTTATAACAATACACTTCCTGTTGTTATTCTCAGTGCGGCATTGATGTATTTTTACAGGAGTATTTCATTCAGGGTTTTTCTTCTTGGACTGCTCATTTCCGGTTTTTTAACATGGCTTATCGGCAGGCCTTCCTACCATATCGGGGCCAGCGGATTAATTTACGTATTGGCGAGTTTTATTTTTTTCAAAGGAGTTATTTCCAAACACTACCGATTAGTGGCACTTTCACTCATTGTAGTGTTTATTTATGGTAGTATGCTTTGGTATATCTTTCCTGTAAAAGATGGTATTTCTTGGGAAGGGCATTTGTCTGGTTTTCTTACCGGCTTATTACTGGCTGTTTTTATCAAGGCCCCGCTCCCCCAAATCAAAAAGTACAAATGGGAACTTGAAGACTATGATGAAGATGAGGATGAGTTCTTAAAACACTTTGATGAGGAGGGTAATTTTATTGAAACGCCATCGGAAAAAAAAGATAATAAGCAGAATATCAAGATACAATACCATTATAAACCTAAGGATGGTGAAAAACCAGACCAACCTTAAGGGAAGTGTAAGGGTTTTGCTTCTAATGTAAAAAATACTTGTTATCTATTTTCGTTGTCTTACTACTTCGTACAGGAATACACCACATGCTACTGAGACATTAAGAGAGCCAATTTCCCCAATCATGGGGATCTTAGCCATATGATCTGCTGCTTTAAGAATTGCAGGAGAAATTCCCCGATCTTCGGCCCCCATAATCACAGCCACAGGCCCAGTCATATCAACATCATAGAGTTGAGCTTCCGCTTTTTCCGTTGCGGCTACCACTTTTATCCCTGAAGCCTGTAAATAATACACGGCATCCTTGAGATGGCCCACTTTGGCAATAGGGACCGTAAAGGCAGCTCCGGCCGAGGTCTTTACCGTATCGGCTGTAACGGGTGCAGCCCCGGTTTTTTGTATAATGATCCCATCTACTCCTGTACAGGACGCCGTCCTTATGATGGCGCCAAAGTTCCGCACATCCGATAGTTGATCCAGCAAAAGGAAAAAGGCTGTCTTTTTTTCCTGAGTTACCCTTTCTACCATATTTTCAAACTCCTGAAAACGAATAGGGGAGATGGTTGCAACTACCCCCTGGTGATTATTTCGGGTCATCCTATTAAGTTTTTCAACCGGGACAAAAGAAGTGCTTATTTGCTTTTCTTTAATTAGTCCTTCAAGCTCACGGAATAAATCGCCCTTTAGCCCCTTTTGAATAAAGATCTTATCAATAGATTCCTCAGCTCTGATAGCCTCTAATATGGCCCTTATGCCATAAATACGTGACGTGGATTGCATGGGCCAAAGGTAATTAAAAAACCACCCTCTGAAAGGATGGTTTTAGTTCGCCATTAAAATTTAGTTCGCTTATTCTTTTATGGCCAGATCGGGCGATAAATTATTGGCCATCTCCAAAATCTTTAGGAGGTCCTGATTTTTTTTAATACTGAATGAGTTCTTCTTGATCAGAGTGGCCACCTGAAACTGATCACGCTTTTTGAACATGCTAATAAATTTCGATTTCTTGGTGGGTATTTGACTAACCAAAGAGGTGTTTAAGTCTTCCAGGTAGTAATCTGTAGAGGCCGTAAACCTGCTGGGGATATCATTGGTCATGGAATTTTCCGCCTTTTTACCTTCAACATATCGTACCTTATGTCGCTCATAAAGTTTATAAGTTGGGCCATTATTAATCGCAATGAGATATCCGTCCTGCCTATTGCCTTTATTATCAATAAATTCGGTAAACCGATATTCTTTATTTCCTTGTACCACTCTAATTTTGGGATCTTTAATTAACGCTTTGAAATTCTCCTCCGCCAAGAGTGTTCTTTTTATTTCTATTTCCTGACTAAAGGCATTATAACGCGTAAAACACTTCCCCAATAATTTATCTTCGTGATATATGGTGCTGCTGATAAACGATTCTCCCAAATACGGAGATCCCTTTACCGGGACGTTCAATGATTTCCCTGTGAGATTGTTCGATTTATAATCCGAAAACATCAGGTTATGCATGGATTGTCCGGATTGGGTGAAAAGAGCATCGAGGTCCCCGCATGTTGAAGCATTACTCGCCAGTTGTCCTGTACTTTGGGTTACCTGGGCCGAACTTATGCCAAATATCAGTACCAGGCAGATCAGTAAAAAGGAATTTGTTTTCATTGGATTACTTTTGTTGATTTTGCTTTAAGGTACAAAATTTACCCTGGAAATCCTTTTCGGAATAAATAATGCTGACTAAAGGGTATTTAAAAATGTGAAAAGATTGACGAGATCTTGTTCTTCTGTCAGGTCTAATTTAGAGTCCTTGAGGTGCACTTTTACCTCATTGGCCAGTTCTTTAGGCAATAACTTAAGCACGGCACTTTTCTTAGGTAGAATTTCGTCTATTCTATCGGTATTCTTTTCTTTCAGGTAGTACTCTATAAAATGTGAAAACCTGCTGGGAATTGCATTAACCATAGAATTGGCTGCGGGCTTAGCCTCTGTAAACTTCACAGACAGGTGTTTGTAAAGTTTGTATTGTTCCCCATCATACAACAGGGTAAGATAGCCGTTTTTTGTTTTGTTCTTTTTGGTAATAAAGGTCATAAAACGCATTTCCTGGCCATTTACCGGCACCAAAACCAATTCCTTGTCCGCAAGAAGGGCTTTGTGTTTTTCTTCTTTCAGGAGCGTTTGTTTTACTTCTATTTCATTCGAAAAGGCATTGTAACGGTAGTAGGTATCTGCTAAGAACTCATCCCCATAATATATTTTCCCCTTTTTGAAATCCTCATACTCATAAGGTGATCCTACCTGCGCCCCAACATAGTAGGTAACATACTCATCATCATTTTTAACCTGTTGCATTAGTTTTTGCATCATTGGGGTCCATTTCTGATGAAAATTGGCATACGGATTATTTTCGGCGACTGCAGCGGTTCCTGTAGGAGCAGGACCTACCACTTGTGCCAGAACGAGCCGCCCGTTTACGATTAAAACCAGTAGGATTATTAATTTCAATCCCCGCATATTTATGAGTTTAAGTGTTCAAAAATACGTATCAAATCAGCTTCCTTGCTCAGGTCTATTTTTTGTTCCTTTATAAATAATTCTGCTTTCTCCTTATCTTCTTTGTTTAGTCGTTTCAGGAATTTCCCCTTTTTTGGAGAAAGTTGGTCTATTCTGTTTACCCCAACAGCTTGATAATAATACTCGTCAAAGTGAGCATATCTGCTGGGAATATCATTTACCATGGAATTCGCAGCTGCTTTTCCCTCACTATACTTTACAGCTAACCTGTGGAAAAGATTGTATTTTTTACCATCCACCAATTGGGTTAGATAGCCATTTTTGGTCTCGTTTTTTTTAGTGATGTAAGTAGTAAAGCGAAGCTCCCTGTTTTGATATTTAACCCGAATTTTTTTATCCGCTAATAGTCGTTTAGGTTCTTCTTCCTCAAGAATAGACTTTTTAATTTCAATTTCGCTATTAAGGGCGTTATACCGAACATAAAAATCTCCCAGGGCTTCATCCCCGTAAAAAACCTTGCTCTTGATAAAGTTTTCTGTATAATAAGGAGATCCAACGGTCTCTCCTTCATATTGATTAATATTTCTCCTTGTCCTGATATCCATCATCACCAGATTGAGCATTGGACTGCCGCCCTGGGCATTGGCAAATAAGCCAGCATCGCCCGTTGGGGCAGAAGCCGTTACCTGCGCCATTACATAGGAAGTAGAAAAAATGAATAGTACTTGCAATAAGAATTTCACAACATCACTTATCTGGTCTAGCTATTTATGAATTCGAAGACTTTTATCAGATCAGATTCTTTCCCCAGGTCAATATTATTTTCCTTGATAAATAACTCTGTTTTTTCCTTATCCTCCTTTGCCAGTTGTTTAAGAAATCTGCCTTTTTTCTGCGCCAACTGATCAATCCGATTTACACCAGATTTTTTGTAGTAATACTCTACAAAGGGGACATACCTGCTGGGAATATCATTTACCATGGAATTCGCTGCAGTTTTCCCTTCACTATATTTTACCGCAAGACGGTGGTACAGGGTGTAATGATCCCCATCTTCAATTATAGAAAGAAAACCGTTTTTGGTCTCATCCTTTCTGTTAATGTAGGTAGTAAAGAGAAGTTCCCTACTTCCATACTTTACTTTCAGATCCCTGTGTGCAATTAACTTTTTGGGCTCTTCTTCAGGTTGATCAGTGGTTTTGATTTCTATTTCACTAACTAGGGCATTGTATCTTATAAAATAATCCCCAATTAATTGGTCACCGAAAAAGACCTTACTTTTTACAAAATCATCTGTTAAATAGGGAGACCCCAGAATTTCTGGACCTTTTGAGTTCTTATTATTCCGAATGGTGGCCATATATTCGGCCAAGAGTGGGTTTTGACCTCCGGTCCCATTAGCACCGAATACTCCTCCGGCTCCTCCGGAGAGCTGGCCAGATACCTGAGCCTCAGCAATAAAAATAGTACCGAATAGAAAAATTATATAAAATAGATATTTCATTATATGTGTAAATATGAGCGCCCTAAATATAAAAAGAATTATAGACCTAAGGCTATTATTTCAGGAGCATCTTTCTCATAGTGATAGGCCCTCCAGTAGAAGCCGGGGGTATGGAATTTCCAAACAACTTCGCCACCCTGGGTCACTTCCCAAACGCCGTAATCGCCTTCTGTGATCAGTACATTTCCGTTGGGCAGTTTTACCGCCCCGGAGACTTTTGGGGAGTACAGGTCCGGATGTGTAAAACTCCAGCTTATCATTGGTTCATTATTGGTATCTGGTAAAAGTGAAAAGGTTTCCGGCAATACAAGTTCGTATACTGTAGATTGGTCAAGGCCATTCCCGTTGGTAAAAATCAACATCTTACCTGTATCGTTGCCTTTGAGCAAATTGGGGAAATGATTATTGAAAAACAGCCTTTCTCCCATTGGATTGTCATATGCCTCCGGATTTCCAAATCGATAAATTAGATCTCCTCCTTTATTGAAATTACCTCCGGTTGTGGACGATGCTTCTTCAGTAGTGGTGCTATGGTCAATCACCCAAACCTCGTGGTAAAAGTTTACACTTAGGTATATCAAATCTTTCTCGGCATCATAGGCAATGCCATTGGCATGCATTATATCTCCTTCTTCCTGTGGCACGTAATTTAGATCTACGCGTTCCGGATGTTCCGCTACCACGCCATAATTCATTTTGGTTTCATCATGATCCTGGATAAGGTGGTCCCAGGCATACCATTCCCAAACAATGGCCTCGGCAATTGGATCGTATTCAATGATCCCTTCAGGGAATACTTCAGTAGAAAGGTTCGATCCTGCTTCCTGCGCTTCAACCATACTCTTTCGCTGCCATACCATTACTAATACATTCCCATTTGGGAGCAGTTCGGCATCATGATGAAGAATATAGTCGTCCGAAGAATAATCAAAACCCCAAACAGTTTCTCCGATTTTATCTATTAATTGCAGGCTACCACCAAAACCACCGATCTCAATCTTGGGATCTTCCGCTTCCACCATAGACAATAGGTTGGCATCGGGTAGGAGTAACATATCATTCCCAAGGCGTTTTCCGTTCAGAGGCCATTCAAATTGAACATTGCCATTCTTATTCATGAGGTACACCCTATTGGCTGCCGCATCGTTGATCAGGATAAGCCCGTCGTAAACCAAGCTTTCATTAAGAAATTGAACGGTATCGGAATTATCGGGGTCTTCCCCATCGGGATCATCTGGGTCCTCTGGGTCTTCTCCATCAGGATCATCGGGGTCCGTCATTTCTGTTTCCGGGGGGGTATCGTCTTCCGTGGAACAGGAAAGTGTAACTGTAAAGCTTAGCAACAGCAAAGCCAGAAAATAGAAATCCTTACGCCTCATAGTAATTTTTTATAAAGATATTAAATTCTTAGTGTTGGTCTGCAAGGTAAAATAAAAAAGGCTATCCTGAGATAGCCTTTTTTTAACTTAATTCAATAAACTGATTAGGGACATAAATCTAATGGGATTGCTCCTAGGCTTGGATCCGGACCGTCACTGAAACTTGCACCACTTGGGGCAGTTAAAGTGTAGGTGATTTCACTTGGCCAGTCACCCAAAGAAGTAAACGCAAAAGCTAATTCAGTAGTACCATCTGGTACATTAATAACAACGGTTTCTGCACTTCCATCCTCAATAAAGTAGTCTGTTCCAGTACCATCTATTGTAATTGTGATCGTTGCGCCATTCCAGCCATCCCCATAGGAATCAAACATCTCAAGTGTGTAATCTCCGGGCAGGATACAATTTACTCCAACTACCGTTGAATACGGAGATGAGAAGTAAGATCCACCGGCTACGTTGGAATTAACATCCCCTGTAGACCACGTTGTGCCATCAGAAAAGTTGATTGCATATCGGAACGTAAAGGAATCTCCCCCGGCGAAGTTAGTCTGAACTAACCCTAGTGCCGCAGCTGCATCTGCCAAAGTCTGGGCAAATACATATTCCGGTAATCCTCTTTCACTTGTTCCAAAAGTACCAGCATCCACAGTAGTCAGAAGCGTCTCCGCCTTGTTGTTATCAACCCCATCGTCTGCATTATCCTGATAGGAAATATATACATCCATGGAAGTTAACATTTCAGGTTTATCAGCCTGAAGTTCCAACTGAGCAGTGAACTCTGAGTCTAATACAAGGGCATTAAAGGTTCCCCCTGTAATACTTCGTACCCGAAGGGCCGGGCCACTCGTAGTGCCATCTATCACTTGGTCCACAACTTTGTCATCCGCCTCGCAAGAAACGAAGAAGATGGTGGACAATGCTACAATAAATAAACTTATTTTCTTCATGTTCAATTTTTTATAGCTGCCTGATAAAGTGCCTCAATCTTTTC
>CBDUAW010000088.1:0-8113 GCA_965365215.1 uncultured Eudoraea sp.
GTAAGAATGAAAATGATATTCCGCGGCTTCATTTGGGCTGGGTTAAGGGTCTTTGTTGTATCCCTATCTGGCCAGTTGAAATTACCCTGATCACTAAAAACCAGCATAAATGCGGTAAGCATTGAAATTTTAAAGAGTTTCATACGAATAGTTATTTATTAGGTTGTTTTCTTTTATTAATAGGTTTGCCTCTCCACCAGGTTGCCAGGGAAGAGCCACTAATATTCATCATAGGTCCAAATACCGCAGGTGCCAGCCCCATGGTTGCCACTCTGCCCATTTCTAGAGCGATTCCCGAAGCGAGTCCGGCATTCTGCATTCCCACTTCAAAAGCCACAGTACGTGCTGATTTCTGATCAAGACCTGCTAACCTGCTACCCCAGTAACCCAAAAAATATCCTGCAGTATTGTGGAGTATAACGGCAACAATAAGTACTAGGCCAATAGTTAAGAGGGCATCTCTGCCAGCTGCTGTGATGATAGTAATGATGATGGCGATCCCTGCCATGGAAATAACAGGCATAGCTTTGTCTAACCAGGAAAATCTTCCATGAGCAAAGTGGTTAAAAATTAAACCTGCAATAATCGGGATTATTACGATTTTAACGATGCTCCACAGCATTCCCAGAAAGTCTATTGGAACCAACTGATCCGCCAACAATTTCATGATTAATGGTGTGAATAAAGGGGCAAGGAGGGTGGCCACAGCTGTAAGTGTCAAGGATAAGGCAAGATTTGCCCCGGAAATATAGGCCATAACATTTGAAGCCAGGCCACTTGGAGAACAACCAACCAGGATAATGCCTGCAGCAATCTCAAGGGGAAAGTTAAAGAGAGAAGCGAGACCATATCCTATTAATGGCATAATTGTAAATTGACATACAATACCTACCAATACGCCTTTTGGCATCTTAATTACCCTTTTAAAATCTGCCAAACCCATTGCTGTACCCATCCCAAACATAATTATCATTAACAAGGGCACAATTAACCTTTTAAGATCAAACTCGCCGATATGACTAAAAACTTCGGGATAATACATGGCTGCGGATACTGCTGCAAAAATTAAGACCGTAAATGAAAAACCCTTTAAGATCTTACTTTTCCGGATAGCAATTGCCAGGCTTGTAAAAAACGATATTAAAAGTGGTCCGAGAAACCGGTACTTCTCAAATCCTAATGAAATTAGCATGCATGCTGCACAGAAGATATTAATTATCAAAAATATTTGATGTACTTTCCTCATTCAGGCTTCTTTTGATTGGCAAACCATTCATAGAGAGCTTCCGTGGTATATGCCTGCTCCCATGCATTATGCCCTACTCCATCATAGATGGTAAATTTTACATCCGATCCCTGCTGTTTTAGTCTGGCAACCATTTCTTCGGATTCCGAAAACGGAATAGACTTATCTTCTGTCCCGTGAAATACCCAAATGGGCATATTCTTATTAATCCATGACGCATAAGGTATTGGTGTCATACCACAAACAACAGCCATTGCTGCAAATGTATCGGGGTATTGCACAGCCAGCTCCCAGGCTGCACTTCCTCCTCTGCTCAGTCCGGTCAAATATATTCGCCTGTTATCCACACGGTGGTTTGCAACAATGGTATCCAACAGCTGCATTACAGCCCTTGTATTCCACCACTTTTTTTTATAGGGGTTTTGCGGGGCCAAAATCAAAAAAGGAAATTGTTTCCCTTCTGTAATTAATTTAGGCGGTCCATTCGATTTTATGGCTGCCAGACTATCACCAGATTCACCGCCTCCATGAAGGAACAATAACAATCCGAAATCCTTCTCTGAGGCTTTGTGGTAATCCTCTGGAAAATAAAGATAATATCGCAATTGTTCACGGGTAACAGTATTTGCAACATCTTCAATAAGTTGGTTTTGAGCAGCACATCCCTGTAATAATAGGAGAAGGAAAGCGTGAAAAAGAACAACCCTATTTACACTAATGTTCATGGTTAAAACCTTGAACTTTTTGCATATGACAATCGACAGACTTTTATTGTTCATGAATAATTCTATTCTCCATTAAATAGAAATCTGTGGCCTCGTGATTTGGGTACCTGAAAATATCCATATCCCCATCCCCGTCGTAATCAATTACTTGCCCATTGTAGATGCCTTCTTTTTCCAGGACCATAGGTCTATAGTTCTTATTATTACCCTGGTTTATAAACAGGGTAACATCAAAATTAGTCTTATTTAAATTTACTGCTCTTCCCTTGTTAACTCCGGCCAAAACATCATAATCCCCGTCCAGATCAAAGTCATATACCTGCAAAGTATGACATGCTGCAATGCTATCACTTATTATATTTTGCTGCCACTGATTCCCCACATTCTTGTACATAACCAGCGGGTAGCCTGCTCTTTCAGAATGGGCCATAAATATTTCAACTATATCATCACCATCCAAATCGCGCACAAAAGTCTTGGTACCGTTCGTTGACCAATCTCCGGTTTGGTTGTTCCATTGTTCATCCAAATTTTGCTCCTTCCATTCATCTTCCAATTCCCCCGCAGGATTTAAATACAGCAAACCATTGGCAATTATATCAGGATAACCATCGCCATTTATATCTCCGGTATCCATGCCTTCATGCAATACCTCATTTTGAATATATTGAACCCTGGCCCAATCATCAGAAGATTTTTGTTGAAAAATACTAAGGGTATGCTCATCAAAAGTGAGGATGGCAAGATCCATTTTGCCATCCTTGTCAAAATCGTCAAAACTTACATCTTTAACTGCATCCGGAGCCGTTCCTATGGAATGAGAAATCCATCCTTCAGCGCTATTTTCATACCAGAATAATTCTGCAATGGCGCCTGCATCGGTCCATTCTCCGGGATGCCTAACCCCTATTACATCCATATCACCGTCTCCATCCAGATCTTCGCATTCCAAATCCCCGGAAGCAAATAGCCCTCCGGTAGGTGGTGCCTCGGCAATGGTATGCAATTCCCATTTCCCGGGTGTATTTCGGCCTTTGTAATAACCGAGGTAGCCGCCCGAAGCATTATTATGGATTACTACCAAATCCGAAATACCATCACCTGTTAAGTCACTTGGCGTGTGTGCCCACCATAACTTTGCACTATCGGCAATTATTCTCGATTCAAACATGAGTTCTGGCGTCTTGGTTTCGGTTACTTTCTCTTCTTTACAAGAGGCCAGAGCAAGGATCCATAAAAATATCCAAAAGAGAAGTGGCTTATTTGTTGATCGCAATCTTCTTAAGAGTTGATTTGACATGTGTTAATAGTTTATCAATATGTTCTTCAAATTCTTTATGTTCTGCTTTGTTGGTAATAGATTGCGGGTAAATTCCTATTACGAAGCTGTGCTTTTCCCGTAGCAGCGGGGTTGCCTCTTCACCTCTTCCAAAACCAAAGACCGTCATTCCATCTTTACTTTCTGCCCCGGAATCCGTACTTCCCAAATATGACATCATATCGGTACGTTGATCATTTTCCACTTGTGCCAGATAAAAGGCGTAAGGCACCCCTGACCTATTGAAATAGGCCCATTGATAATCGCCATATGCCACAGTACCTTTAAAATAATCGGGTTTTTCATTCATAGGGCCGGTCAAGTTGGTACCGAAGGAATAGGATTCAATATCATACTTGCCCCCAGGAGTACCTTCATACAAAAACCAATAGGGGATCCCTTCTTCTGTGCTTAGCATTTTCATGATTGCATGGGAATCGTAAAAGGTCCAAACCCAGGACCATGGACCATTTATTGAACGTGTAACAATTGTATTTGCTCCTATTACTTCCGAAATGCATTTGTCGTGACCCGGATGCCCTGCGCCGTTTTGGGTCTTTGAACTGTAAACCAAATTGGGTAGACCCCTGAATGCTGAGGCGGCAGAAGCAGGATATTCATTCCACGGCTTATTCCGGTAGCTTATCCAATCGTTTCCCATAGGGTCCAATATTCTTGAAAACCCGCCGCCGGCCTTGTCGTAGTAATAGATTGCAGAACTGGTAGTCACTTTTATATGTGGGCGTCCTTCATACTCTTCCTCTGAAAAGGAGATAACCGAAGCATTCCTCTGATGCTTAATTTTTAGCATAATTCCTGGCCATTGGACATCCATTCCATGTACCATTTTCCCGTTATGCAATGGTGTTTTTAAGGTCTCCAGCACATTGACCCCCTCTTTTAAAACACCCATATCAGATATTGGCAATTCATGCCAGAAACTATCGTAACATGGATATTCATTCTGATCTTCTATCAGTTTATCATTGATGCGTATCCCTGCTGTATAACAAGGACTCCAACTTTTCCAGTAGGCATTTACAGCTGTTATGCTTTGAGGCTCAATTGGTATTTCCAGTGTTTCCTTGTGAACATCATTGCGGGTAGTCCAAAAAGGATCTTGTTGAGATGGTTTAATAAGTGATACCCTGTGATCACGGTCCAGAGATAGCCCTGTTACGGGTTGCAATACCCTGGTTTTCCCTTCTTTATCTGTAAGCAATGCGCTTATGGCCATTCCCTTTGATTGATCCGGGATCCATTCTGTGTCCCAGTGCACCTTATAAGGAGGTGCTGTTGATTCACCTATAAAAATGGTTGGTTGGCCACGATGAAGGTCTTGTTGCCATTGTCTGTATTGTCCGTCCCCTTGATAGTTAACATCATTATAGAGGCCGATATAACGTACCCTTTCAAATTGTTCCAAATCTTCCCCTGATAGACTCAGGCTAAGCTCCTCAGCAATAGTCCCGTTTTCTTCCAGGCCAACTATTTTGTGCTGGTTCTCGTTTCCTACATTGCTACTGTAATAGACCCTTAGAACGATGCCATATACCAGATTTTGCGGCCAATCCCATCGTTGGTGTGGATCAACTGTCAATTTAAAGGAATTATCCCCATGTTTTATGTCGCTCAGTGGCACAGGAACTCTAATATTGGTATGAAACATATAATCCGTACGTGGTTCAGGGATTCTCGCAGGTTCAGGGATCTTTATCAAGTTTCCCTCATTAAAACTAATTCTTAGATTTTTGGTGTCCTCATGAGACTGTATTCGTTCAACAATTACTTCTGCTGCTGCTGCCCCTTTTAAATCTACATCCGTTCCTAAGGAAATATATCCCTCTCTGTGCAAATTCTGGGGAAAATGCTCCTCACTGCTCTTATAATCCAATTTTCCCCCTACCCTCAGGAATTTCCCTTTGTCTTTACTCATTGTTGGGCTCCAGGGGTAGTCCTTATAAAGGCTGCCCGACTTAAAAGACCGTACCTTATCGTTTCGCCAGAGATGCATATACTGGTAATGATCCCAGCCGGCGCCAATGATATCCAGATCCCCATCTAAATCCAAATCTACCCATTGTGTTCCCAGATGGTTTTCTTTTCCGGTATCAATAGTGTTTTTTACAAAGCTTCCCTCTCCGTTATTTTCCCACCACTGCAGGCTTAGTGCTTCGCCCTTATGCTCCGCGGTTAGAAGATCCATGTCCCCGTCATTATCAAAATCTGCCAAATCGAGGTTGTTCATGGAGTATTGCTGAATAATAAGGTGACGTTCCCATTCCCCTGCAGATTTTTGCTGAAACCACCAAAAATGTGCATCCGGTTCCAGGCCGGGATATCTTTCTTCGGTTAAGGCAATATCACCTTTGTTATCCCCATTAAAATCAGCAATCACCACTCTATCAATAGGATGAACGCTCTCTCCTATCAGATATTCTTTCCAGGAGGTATCCAGGTGTCCCGGATTTTCGAACCAAACCAGTATAGTGGGTTCATCTTTCCCTTCAGGACGTCTCCCTGCAGCAATATCAGCATCACCATCCCCGTCCAGGTCCCCTATCCCAATACCCTCGTCCGAAGTATTTTCACAAATGAGATGTACAGGCCAGGGTTTAAATACGTCCTCCCCTTTCGGGATTTTCAAAGCATAAATATTTCCGTTCCCTGCAATCACGATTTCTGATTGTCCTGCATTTAGTAATTGGGCTTTTTCAAATCCCTGACTATTTACATGCGAGGTCGCGGGGACGCTGCCAATTGTTCGTTTGGTAAATTGTGTGCCTTCCTTATTTATGGCTTCATACCAATAGAGGTTTGGCAGGGCCATAGCGATGAGGTCTCCATAGATATCATTGTCAACATTCATGAGTAGGATACCATCAACATTATCATCCAAAACTGTCCTTTCCCATTTTCCTTTCATATCGCCACCGGGATTGTGATAAATATACCTCCCGGACACAATATCAAGATTACCGTCTCGATCAATATCCCCCGCATCCAGGCCGAAATATCTCAGCCACTCCGGGTCAGCCCAATCGCCCCATTTTTGCTTGGAACTGTCAATCTGAATATAATGGTAGGCAGAACCGGTTATCTCCTGAGCAGTCGTTTTTACAACAATTACCAATACGACAAATAAAATAAGAGTCCTGATTTGGGTAGTGCAAGTCATAGTTTTCAATTCTGTATTTCACCCCCTGAAAAAATAGGAATGATTCATCCTGTTATTTTGGTCGAGGTACTTATAAAAATAAGCAAAACACATGAACCACAAGAATTGATTGTCCTATCCATTCCGATCAAAGAATTTGTTTTTCCCTAATCGCTTTAATCATCACGAGCGTATCTGTAAACAAAGCCTCTAGTTCAGCGAATGCTTTTTGCTCTATTATTGCTTTCGGTATTAACTGAGATCCCATCCCCACACAGCTAACACCTGCCTGAAACCATGAGGAAAGGCTATCGATTGATGGTTTCACACCCCCAGTAGGCATCATTCTGACCTCAGGCATTACTGCCTTTGCTGCTTTTACAAAACCACTGCCCAACACATTCCCCGGAAATATTTTTACCACAGGGGCTCCTAGCTCGTGAGCCCTATAAATTTCCGTTATTGATCCACAACCGGGTATCCAAATACTGTTATTTTCAGAACAATACTTCCCAAGCTCCGGAAGCAATGCCGGCGAAACCACAAATTCTGCTCCCGCTTTAATAAACTTTTCGGCCTCTTCAATAGAAAAGATGGTTCCTATTCCAAGGTGAAAGGATTTAAAATCTTTCGAAAAATCAACAAGTTCACGAAATATTTCCAAAGCATTAGGCCCTCTGTTAGTGAATTCAAATACCTGGATTCCAGATTTATAAGCCGTATTCAGTATAGATTTACAGGTTTCAGAATCCGGATGATAGAATACGGGGATCAATCCTGTATTTTCCATCCGATAAATGACTATTTCGTTTGTGCCTTGGCTCATCTTAAAATTTAGTCTGATCAGAACTTCTTAGTTCACTTTTATGGGTTTATCATGGCTAAAATCAAGTATTTTTATGCCTTTTCAAAGTCCAGGATATTTGCTTTAATTAAAATTACAATAATGATTGTTATCTTTAGAATAATCAAGATTAAATAACGTAGTCATGGCAAATCTCAGGGATCTGGCAGATTATCACAGCCCCGTCTCAGACATGTTTGATATTCCAGGTAATAGAAAAGACTGGAAGCAATTTGAACTCAGCGCAGAACAGTTAGGTTTCTTTGAGAAGAACGGCTATTTATCGGGACTCAAGTTACTGGATGATCAGCAAATTGAAATCCTCAAAAAGGAGTTGGAAGCAATCCGAGATCCAGACCACCCGTCGCATGAACTGTTTTACGAATTCCACAGTAATGAATCCACTGACCCTAATGCGGTTCTTTTTCATTCCCTCGGGCATTGGCGCATCACAGAAGGTTTTCATGATGTGTTATGGAACCCTGCCTTTATAAAACCAGCTAGTCAGCTATTGGGAGACCGTTCTGTTCGTTTTTGGCACGATCAGCTTTTTTGCAAGCCGGCCAAGCACGGAGGGGTGGTTGCCTGGCATCAGGATTTTTCTTATTGGACCCGGACCAAGGCAATGCAACATTTAACCTGTTGGGTGGCCTTAGATGATGCAACGATTGATAATGGTTGTTTACACTATGTACCAGGAAGCCACAAATGGGGATTGCTAGATAAGCCTGAACTCGCAGGGGATATGGATGGTTTGATGGATTATTTGACGGAGGAACAAAAAGAACAGGTTGAGGAAACAACGGAAACAGAGGCAAAAGAA
>CBDUAW010000089.1:0-8099 GCA_965365215.1 uncultured Eudoraea sp.
TGGACATCAATATGCCTGAGAAAAATGGCTTTGAACTTCTGGAAATGCTCGATGAAGTCCCCATGACCATTTTTACCACCGCATTTGATGAATACGCCATTAAGTCCTTTGAATACAATGCACTGGACTACCTGCTTAAACCCATAAATGAAAAGCGCTTTGTCATGGCTATAGAGAAGGTTTTTTCAAGATTGGAAGAGTTGGAAAATAATTCACAAACACGAGATAAAACGCTCAAAGAGCAAAGCCAAATATTCATTAAGGACGGGGAGCGCTGCTGGTTGGTTAAAATAGGTGATATAATCTTATTTGAAATTGTTGGCAACTATACCAGGGTTTTCTTTGCTGATGAAAAACCATTACTGTACAAATCCCTGAACCAGGTTGAGGAAAAACTCCCAAAAGACCATTTTTTCAGGGCAAACAGGCAACAAATCGTCAATATTAACTTTATCCGGGAGGTGATCCCGTGGTTTAACGGAAAACTCAAGCTAGTTATGCTCAATGAGATGGAAATTGAAGTATCCAGGAGGCAATCGTATATTTTCAAGGATAAAATGAGTTTCTAGTTTTTTGTACTATATCCCTTATTCCAAATAAAAGAGGAAACTACTACATAGACCGCAATAATCCTCCATCTAAGGGGATATTACTCCCGGTTAGATAAGATGCCTTGTCTGAGGCGAGAAAAGCCACCAGGGAAGCATATTCACTTGGATCTCCAATTCTGTTCATGGGTACCTGATCTATCATAGTCTGTCGTACTTCAGCAGGTTTAATTCCCAGTTGTTCTGCTTTCTTGTTGTTCAGCTCCTTAATGCGTTCTGTATCAAAATATCCGGTGAGAACATTGTTTACGGTTATGCCATGAGGTGCTACCTCGGTGGCAAGGGTTTTTGCCCAGGTTACAACAGCCGCTCTAACTGTATTTGACAGGGCAAGGTAGGAGAGTGGTTCCTTGACTGAAATAGAAGCTACATTAATAACCCGCCCCCAGCCCTTCTTAATCATTTGTTTTAAGACCAGCTTCGTTGTGAGTACAATCGTATGGAACATGGCATCAAAGGCTTCCTGATAATCTGTAGAGTTCATTTCAAGACTACTTCCGGCTTTGGGTCCCTGGGTATTATTTATCAGAATGTCTATCGTGTGCTGTTCAATATAGGAGGTTATGGTGTCTTTATATGATTTCAGATCTGAGAAGTCAATTACCAAATACCGATGCGCTTGCTCACCTTGTTGAGGTAATTGCGAAATCAGAGATTTTAAGCGTTTCTCATTTCGAGCCATCACGGTAACACTAGCGCCACTTTCGGCCAATTGTATTGCAATAGCTTTCCCTATTCCTCTGCTGCTACCGCCAACCAGAGCCTTCTTTCCTTTTAATGAAATAACCATAACTGTTATTTGTATTCTTCCCTTGCCGGACTAAAGATATCCATTAACCTGCAGGGGGTTAACGCCTTTCCACTATGAGGTATATTTGATGGAATTACCACAATATCGGGGGATTGGTATACCCTTGTTTTTCCATTCACAGTAAATTCAAACTCCCCTTCCAAAACCTGCATTATTTGCTCATTGGGATGAGAATGAAGTGGAACAGAAGATCCTGATTCCACCTCCCAAAATGCCAGGGTCATATTTTCGGTGTGGATCATCTTCCCGTGATATCCCGGCATGATCTCTTTAGGGGTTATTGAAGATAGTTTGATATCCATATTAGGAATTTATTTTTCTTAAAATATACATATGTTCATTTAAAACTTCCAGTTCATTAAGGTAATTCTCAGGACTATATTCCTGGTTGAGGGCAAGGGTATCGCGGTGTTTTATCAAATTATAATTTTTCAGACCCTCATAGAAATTATCCTCCAAAGTCTGATAATTAAATTGCTGATTTTTCCTGAGATTGCCTTCTACAAAAGTCATGAGTTTTTGGAATACTGGCTTTTCTTCCAGTGAAGGTCTGAAGGAAACACTTCCCAGATACTCTCCAGGCCCCTGAATTTCATCAAAGATCTGAAATAAACGGGCAGTATCTTCTTCCCCGATAAAGAATAAAACCCCTTCCAGCAAAATAAAGGAAGGCTTTTTTCCTTTTACCTCCTGAATCTGGTCCAGAAGTACGGGATCTTTTTCCTCATTAAAATTACTGGCAAGAAAGGTAATATTGCGTAACGGTAACAGGCCATGTTCAGTCCAATTTTGTGTTACTTCTTCCTTATATGCTACAACTTCCGGAAGGTCTATCTCAATATGGATGAGAGACTCGGGGAGTAGATAGGGATACATACTAAAGCCTGAGCCAAAGTTGATAAGCAGTTCAATTTTAGACTCGATGAGCAACCTGGAAATAGTCTCATAAAAAAAACGGTTCCTCAGACAGTGGGCATGTGCTTCATAATTAGACACCGCATTGCTGTATTTTTCCGCATGATTCTTTGAGCCGGCTGAGGCCCACAAATAGGCATACTTATCTTTGCTCAAATCCGGGTACATAGACCTGAAAGTGGCTGTAACCATGGCGGTTTCATGAATCTTTATTTTTTTCTCCATGAGGCAGTATGGGCCTTGCAGTTACTACGAATATACTAAGAATGAGTGGTTGTCAGAAGATTTGACTTGCCCTTTTCAATTCCTATCTTTACCCCAGAAATTAATCAAAAATGCGAATTCATTTTATTGCAATAGGCGGAAGTGCCATGCACAATCTGGCACTGGCTTTGAAAGACAAGGGTTACGAGATTAGTGGTAGCGATGATGTTATCTATGAGCCCTCTAAAAGTCGCCTGGCAAAGGCCGGCCTGCTTCCTGAAGCTTTTGGATGGTTTCCTGAACGAATCCATCAGGAAATAGAGGCCGTTATACTTGGAATGCATGCAAGGGAAAACAATCCCGAACTGCTTAGGGCACAAGAACTGGAGATCCCAATCTACTCATATCCCGAATTTCTATACGAACAATCTAAGTTCAAAACCAGAGTGGTTATAGGTGGGAGTCATGGCAAGACTACGATTACCTCTATGATTCTCCATGTTCTGAAATATCAAAATATGGAGGTAGATTTTATGGTAGGCGCTCAGCTCGAAGGATTTGACCGTATGGTTCATCTCACGGAAGAGAACGATTTCATTGTCCTTGAAGGAGACGAATATCTTTCTTCTCCAATTGATCGCAGACCAAAATTTCATCTTTATCAGCCAAATATTGCCCTGCTGAGCGGAATTGCCTGGGATCATATAAATGTATTTCCAACCTATGAAAACTACCTTGAGCAATTCCGAATATTTGTGAACTGCATTGTAGACGGAGGGAGCATTACCTATAATGCGGAAGACAAGGAGTTAGCCGCTCTTGTTGAAGCAACGGAACGTCCTATCCGAAAGTTTCCCTACAGCACCCCCTCTTTCAGTATTGAGAATGGGAAGACCCTTCTTTCAACCCCTGAGGGACCTATGCCTATCTCCATATTTGGCCGTCATAACCTGAATAATCTGGCAGGTGCCAAATGGATCTGTCAGCAAATGGGAGTAGATGAAGAAGCGTTTTTCGAAGCAATTTCAACTTTCAAAGGGGCCTCTAAACGTATGGAGAAAATTGCAGAAGGGAAAACCAGTATGGCCTTTAAGGATTTTGCTCATGCCCCAAGCAAGGTAAGGGCCACAACAAATGCCCTTAAAGAGCAATTTCCGGGTCATAAAGTTCTGGCCTGTTTTGAACTTCATACATACAGCAGCCTTAATGCTGATTTTTTAAAGGAGTATAGGGGGGCACTTAACAGTGCAGATGAAGCTGCGGTATTCTTTTCCCCTGAAGCCCTGAAAATAAAACAACTGGAGGCATTAAGTGCAGACCAAATAGCAGAGGCCTTTGATCGTGAAGATCTCAATATTTTCACTAACGCCATGGAATTTGAAAACTACTTATTAGACCAAAAGGTGGAGAATACGATCTTGCTTTTTATGAGTTCAGGGAATTATGGCGGACTCAATATGGACAAGATACGCAGCATTCTGAATTAGGCTGCAAACTTTAGAATTCCTGTATTATACACCAAATTGCCGCAAATGATGGTCCAGGTGCTTGTACTCCATTTGGCCCCATTGTTCCGGAGTGAAATATCCGAATAGCGGATGCGGATTCCAGTCTTTCCGGTCTTTAACTTTGTAGAGTTCTTGAAGGAGTTTTACCAGTGTTTTGTATTCAGATTCGAAATCCTTCTCTTCTTTGGCTTTTGCAATGGGGATAGTTGGTAAATTCTTTCGCCAGGGTTTATCATTGTAGAGCGATTTCTTGAAAAACCAACGGACTAACGGGTTGCCACCTACCTTGGTTTCTTTGTTCTTAATGGCCACCTTCACCGGTATTTGACAATGCCAAACCATTTGGCCAACCGTCATTTTTCCCCATTTGTTTTGTGTTTTCGGGGAAAGTTTTTCGAGCCGTTGAAGGACTTCCTGATAGGTTTTTTCATCAAAAATTGATTTCATAGTGGTCAGCTTGATTTTCTTTTGAAATGTACAATAAAATTGCGAGTTGATTATCTTTAAGGCATGGAAGAAAAATCTTCAATAATCTCCATAAAACATTGGTCAGATGATGATAAACCCCGTGAGAAGTTGTTAAAGAAAGGTCTATCTATCCTTTCTGATGCGGAACTTCTGGCCATCTTAATAGGTTCAGGTAATAGCGAAGAAAGCGCCGTAGACCTTGCCAGGAGAATCTTAGGGAAGGCAGACCATAGCCTTAAAAAACTGGGAAGATTTACAGTGAAGCAGTTAATGGAATTTAAAGGAATCGGGGAAGCCAAAGCAATTGCGATAACAGCAGCTGTTGAGATTGGCAGGCGAAGGAACGGGGAATTGCCTCCAAAAAACCTCAGGATTACGGATAGTGAAAAGGCGGCACAGCTTCTTAGACCATTAATTGGCGAACTGCCACATGAAGAATTTTGGATTTTATATTTGAATAATGCCAATGCGGTGATATACAAGGCACTTTTAAGCAAGGGCGGGATCACGGGCACTTCAGTAGATGCCAGGCTGCTGCTGAAAAAGGCATTGGAAGTGGGTGCAGTTGGCCTAATCCTAGCTCATAATCATCCTTCGGGGACCTTAAAACCCAGCTCTGCAGATAAGGGGCTTACAACAAAATTGCAAAAAGCTGCTGCCTTGATTGATATCAAAGTGATAGACCATATAATTATTACACAAAGTGCATATTTCAGTTTTGCAGACCACAATATGTTGTAATTTGTTCCATCTAAAAGACTTCATGAAAAAACACTCTGGAATTTAAAAAAATGTCATTTTGCAAGTATGCTGCTAATATATACTCATAGGATAACCCCACGTTTCAGTTATATCATGAAACAACTCTTTACAAGGATACTGGGTATTGATATAAGCTATACCACAAAAGTGGAGGATTTTATAAAACACAAAGGCCCTAAAATCACTTATACAAGGCAGCCCCTACAGAATGAGTTTTTCATAAGGAGCAATGCACTTTTATTTGAACAAGGTCTGAACGACTTTTCTGTTTCAGTGGAGGAGTGGGAGGGTACCCCATGTTTTTTCCGGACGGGTGAAAGAAGTAATATTCCATATGACATCTTTGCGGCAAGTTTTTATCTCCTTTGCCGGTATGAAGAATACCTGCCACATGTAAAAGACCAGTATGGGAGGTTCCCGCCTTCAGAATGTTTGGCATACAAGCATAACTTCCTTGATATTCCAGTAGTGGATATTTGGGCCTTCAAACTATTGCATTTGCTATTGGAAAAATTCCCTGATATTGAATATAAAGCCCGCAAATATACCTATACCTCCGTAGTAGATGTGACTACTTCTCACGCTTATGCCCACAGAGGTTTAATTCGTTCGGTTGCGGGAATCTTACTAGATCTGAGTAGATTCAGAATAAAGCGCATTATTGAGCGCTTTGCCGTACTCATAAATATTAAGAAAGATCCTTATAACAATTTTATGCAGCTTATAGACCTACATAAAAAAAATAATACCAGGAGTATGTTCTTTTTCCAATTTGCGGAATACTCCACTTATGATAAGAACGTTTCGACCGAAAATAATCGTTTTCGATATCTGATCAAATCAGTTGCCGATTACAGCATTGTTTCCCTGGCGGCATCGTACAGTTCTTTCCGTGATGTAAAACTCCTCCAAAACGAAAAGAGCAGATTATCTAATGTCATAAACAGACCGGTTAAATACTCCAGATTACGTTATAACAGAGTCGATATTCCTCATACCTATCAAAATCTCGTTGAAGCAGAGTTCACGGACGATTTTACCATGGGATACACCCACAATATGGGATTTAGGGCCGGGACTTGTACGCCCTTCCATTTCTTTGATATGACAATGGAGGTACAGCAACCTATTATGGTACACCCCTTTGCCCTTCATGACTATGCCATGTTAAATCATAATAATATGGAAGAAATACTCTCAGAAATTGACAAGGTCTACAATCAGATACGAGGTGTAAATGGACAGTTTATCACTGTGTTCTCAAATGAGCTACTGGGAGGTAAGCATCGGGTGAATTGGCTGAAACTTTATGAAAAAATCTTAGAAAAATATCATGAATAAGGACAGATTGACTGATATATTTTTCGACCTGGATCATACGCTTTGGGATTTTGAAAAAAATTCGGCCCTAACATTTTCAAAGATCTTTAGGAAACACAATTTAGATATTAATCTGGACGATTTTCTCCAGGTCTATATCCCGACAAACCTCAATTACTGGAAATTATATCGTGAAGAAAAGATTAAGAAATCTGAATTGCGCTATCAGCGGTTAAAAACAACCTTTGATGCCATAGGGGTTCCTATTCAGGACAGTACCATAGATAAATTGGCAGTATCATACATAGAGTATTTGTCGTCCTTTAACCATCTGGTGCCGCATACGACTAGTATCCTGGAATACCTTGAATCTAAATACCGTTTGCACATCATTACCAATGGTTTTCAGGAAATACAGGAAAAGAAGCTTAGGAATTCCAATATCTATCACTTTTTTGATCAGATCATAGACTCTGAAATGGCCGGGGTTAAAAAGCCCAACCCCCTCATTTTTAATCTGGCCCTGGAGCGAGCCGGCGTTATGGCTAAAAACGCTGTAATGATTGGGGATAGTTTAGAAGCAGATGTGCTAGGTGCCAGAGCAGTAGGCCTTCAAACTATACACTTTAATGTTCACAATGAACCGGATCATGAACATGGGGAAATGATTCAGGATCTGCGTGAAATAAAAAGCTATTTGTAGAGTTATATAGAGAAGTATGGCCCCGCTTAAGTACCGTTTCCACTGAAGCGGTTTCTGATAAATTGTGCTCGCCTATGATTAACAGACTCAAATATTATCTTTCCCTGGTATTACTAGCCTTTACGGCAGTGTCTTGTGTAGAGGAACAGAATTTTGATCAATATGATGATATTGCGGTTACTCCTTCAGTAGAATCGAGTATAATTTATGTAGAATCGCCGGAGAGTATAATTAACCAGGCAGTAGGCGTAAATTTTTACAGTCAAATATTCAATTTTGACGCCTTTAGTGAAGCCTTTTTCGCGGAAAGGGTTTTGGATGGCACCATAACCTACGAGGTAGAGAATACAACGAGCAAAGCCCTGGATATTACGATCGATTTTCTTGATGACGCCGATAACGTGCTCGATTCAGAAAACTTCAACGTTGATCCGGCTCCCACGGCAGTTCTTGTGCGGGAAATTAATTATGGAGGTCCCACAGGGAGAAGCCTGGATATTATAAGAAATACATCCGCTATCCGGGTTAGCGCTACCAATCAAGGTGATAATACCAGTGTTTCCAGTTTACCTGATCCTAAAATCGTCCTCCGTTCCAGCGGTATGTTCAGACTACGTTTAAAATGAAAAGCTTTAAAATAGTTTTCATTATTATAAGTTTCTGCACTACTGCCCTGTACTGTCAGAACAAACAGCTATTATACGATTTTCAAGAGATTCCCCAGGCTTTATTACTAAATCCCGGGATGCAAACATCTTTCGAATGGTATGGCGGGGTCCCGCTTATTTCCGGTATATCCG